>JABMPV010000029.1 GCA_013202595.1 bacterium | reverse complement strand
GTCGAGACCATCGAGAAGATGGCATCGTTCGAGGAGGTTTCCGCATGAAGGTGGCAATCAACGGCTTCGGCCGCATCGGTCGCTCGGTCTTCCGGGTGATCAACCAGCGCCCCGAAGCAGGCATCGAAATCGTCGCGATCAACGACCTCGCCGACGATGAGATGACCGCCTACTTGCTCAAGTACGACACGGTCATGGGTGTGTTCCCCGGTGATGTCACGGTCGAGGACGGCATCCTCATCGCAGGCAACCACAGGGCCGCACTGTTGACGGTGCGCGATCCCGCCGACCTGCCGTGGGCCGAGCTCGGTGTCGACGTCGTCATCGAGTCCACCGGCGTGTTCCGCACCAGGGAGATGGTCAACAAGCACGTAGAGGCCGGCGCCAAGCGCGTCATCCTGACCGTGCCGGCCAAGGACGAACTCGACGCCACCGTCGTGCTCGGCGTCAACGACGACGACCTCGGCCCCGACGATCTCATCGTCTCGAACGCCTCGTGCACCACTAACTGCCTGGCGCCGATCGTCAAGGTCCTGAACGATGAGTTCGGCCTCAAACGCGGCCTCATGACCACGGTGCATGCCTACACCAACGACCAGCGTCTCGCCGACGTCCCCCACAAGGACTTCCGCCGCAGCCGTGCGGCCAGCGAGAACATCATCCCGACCACGACCGGTGCGGCCAAGGCCGTCGGCAAGGTGCTGCCCGAACTGGACGGCAAGCTGGACGGGATGGCGATGCGAGTGCCCGTCCCCGACGGGTCCACTGTCGACCTCGTGGTCGAACTGAATACCGAGGTCACCGTCGAGTCGGTCAACGCAGCCATCAAGAAGGCTGCCGACGGACCGCTCAAGGGGATCGTCGAGTACTCGGAGGATGCACTCGTGTCCACCGACATCATCGGCAATCCGCATTCGAGCATCTTCGACGCCGGGAGCACCCAGGTGCTCGGTGGAACCACCGTCAAGGTGCTGTCGTGGTACGACAACGAGTGGGGCTACTCGAACCGGGTCGTCGACCTGATCGAGCGCCTCGGTGAGCTCTCCGCAGCCGCGGTCTGAGCACACGAGAACCGATCGACGCCCCGGGTGATCCCCGGGGCGTCGGCGCGTCTGAGAGCGCGCTCGGATAGGTCGCGGGTCCAATCCGGGGCGAGCCGGTCCACACCCATTAGGTTCCTGGCAATGCCGGGCGTGTTCGTCTCCACCGAGCGTCTCGACCTCATCCCATTTCGAGAGGGCGACGTCGACGACTATCACCGCGTGTGGGGAGATCCCGAGGTGATCTGGTGGGGCGCGTCGCCGGGCCGGGAGGCAAGCGCAGGAGCCCTCGCCCGCCTGGTCGCTCGCATCACCGAGATGCCCGACGGTATGGACTGGTGGTGGCTGCGGCGCCGTGACGACGGCGTGGTGGTCGGCGACGTTTGCCTCCAGCAGGCCCCTGAGCCATTCGGCGGCGTCGAGATCGGGTGGCATCTGGCGAGAGAGCACTTCGGGTTCGGCTACGCGACCGAGGGGGCCACTCCCCTACTTTCCCATTCGTGGGAAATCGGCCTCGACGAGGTGATCGCCACGATCGTCCCCATGAACCTGCCATCGGTGCGCGTGGCCGAGCGCCTCGGCATGGTTCGCCGGGGACCGACCCTCCCGAGATCCAACCTGGCGCACGGTGTCTGGGTGGCCGTCCGGCCGTAGGCAGGCGGCACCGCCCGGCTACCACTCGTTGCGCGCTTACCCCCGGCACAGGCCCATCACTGTGGGATCATCACTTCGTGATCGCAATCATCGGACTCAGCGTCTTCGCCCTGGTCATCGGACTCGTGGCATGGGCAGGCTCGTCCCGATGGCTGGCCGGACACGACTGGGTCTTCAACAAGCACAACCCGCGCAAGTTCAAAGCAGGGAGTCTCGGATTGCTGGAGACCATCTATCAGCCATCGATCCAATACGTCATCGATGAGCAGACGTCACAGCGAGCCAGGGGCAGCCAGGACGAATCGGGTGACAAACCCGAAGCGGGCCGCACCGAGCAAGCCGACCCGGATTGACTGCGGCTACTCGAACAGTCCTTCAGGCGGGCGGATCACGATCCTGTCACCCTCGGGATCATCGACCAGGTCGGCCACGAAGGGCACCCTGACCTCATCGCCGGTCAGCGTTGTGACCACCAGTCGATCCTGGCCCGCGCCGATCTCGACGGCAGTGATCTCGCCGAACAGCGTCCCGTCGGCGTCGACGGCCCACAGCCCGACCAGATCCTCCAGCCAGAACTCTCCCTCGTCGAGCGACCGCCGATCTTCGGCAGGGATCGTGACGACACGGCCGCGCAGGGTCTCGGCGGCCTCCCGGGAGGAGTAGCCGACGAAGCCGACGATGAGGCCCTTGTCGCGATAACGGGACACGGTCTCGACCACGAGGGCCTCTTCGAGATCGGTGAGGAATTCCGCGTCAGGACGGAACTGATCGAAGTCGGCGCTCTCCGGGACGAGGGTGACCTCGCCGCGAATACCGTGGGGCCGGCCGATACGGCCGACAGACACCCGGTCAGTCGATGAACTCGACTCCAGCGTCGAGTCCTTCCTCTTCAGCAGCCGCTTGCGCAACTGCTCTGATTGCCCTGGCGACCCGGCCTCGGCGGCCGATCACGCGACCCATGTCGCGCTTGGCGGCACGCACCTCGGCGACCACCTCGTCAGGGCCCTCTTCGATGATCGTCACCTCGACGGCTTCGGCGTCTTCGACGATTTCCTTGGCGAGGTACTCGACCACGCTCTCGACGATGTCGCCCTTCACGATTCATCCTTTTCATCGGCGGTTATCGCTTCGGCTACCACTTCGGCTACCGCGTCGGCTACCGCGTCGGCTTCTGCTTCGACCTCCTCGGCTGCCTCGGCTGCCAACTCGGCTGCTGCAACTGCGACCTCGGTGACCTCCTCGGCTGCCTCTTCGGCGACCTCGGTGGCGACTTCCTCGACCTCGACGACGACCTTCTCCGCTGCAGCCAGTGCAGCGGCCTTGGCGGCCTCGATGTCGGCTTCGGCCTCTGCTGCCTTCTGAGCTTCCTCGCCCACGACATGGACGGCGCCGGGCATGTCCCTGATCGGGGTGGGTGCCGGTGCCGGTGCCGGTGCCGGTGCCGCTGCGGGAGTTGGAGCGGCTGCGGGAGTTGGCGCATCGGTGGCGGACCCGGTCACAGGAGCGGCGGCAGCAGACTTCACTGCCCTTCTCGGTGTTGCGGGCGCGGCGATGGCGCCGCTGATCTGGAGCAACTTGCGCACTGCATCAGAGGGCTGGGCACCCTGGCCGAGCCAGTACTGGGCACGCTCGTTGTCGATCTCGACGATCGATGGCTCCTGGCGGGGGTCGTACCTGCCAATTTGCTCCAGGTACTTGCCGTCGCGAGGAGCGCGCTGATCGGCCACTACGACCCGGTAGGTGGGTTGCTTCTTCTTGCCTTTACGCGTCAGGCGGATCCTCACCGACATGACGTCACCTCTTCTTCTTCGTCGGTCGCCTCTGCCCGGGTATCGGGAGACCGGGGATGGGGTTCCGACCCCCGGCAAAGGCTTTCATCATCTTCTGTGTCTCCGTGAACTGCTTGAGCAGGCGATTCACATCCTGGGGGGTGGTCCCCGACCCTGATGCGATGCGCCGCTTGCGGCTCCCGTCGATGGTCTTCGGATTGCGCCGTTCACCAGGAGTCATCGACCGGATGATCGCTTCGACCTGGGAGAGGTCTTTATCAGACACGTCGACATCGAGATTCGCCGACGCAGCGCCCGGGAGCATACCAAGCAACTGGTCGAGAGGCCCCATCTTACGGATCTGTTGGAACTGCTGGAGGAAGTCCTCGAGGGTGAAAGAGGCCGTCAACATCTTCTCGGCGGCGGCCTCGGCCTCGGCCTGATCCCATGTCGCCTCGGCCTTTTCGATGAGCGTCATCACGTCGCCCATCCCGAGGATGCGCGATGCCATCCGCTCGGGATGGAACACCTCGAGGTCGCCGATTCCCTCACCGACGCCGGCAAACTTGATCGGCCGTCCCGTCACTTCACGGGCGGAGATGGCCGCCCCTCCCCTGGCATCACCATCCAGTTTGCTGAAGACGAGGCCGGTGAGATCGATCTGGTCGAGGAACCCACTCGCAACGTTCACCGCATCCTGGCCGGTCATCGCATCGACCACGAGGAGAATCTCGTCGGGGTCGGCTGCCTTGCGGACATCCCCCAGTTCGGCCATCAGCGCAGCGTCCACCTGGAGGCGACCGGCGGTGTCGACGATCACGACATCGTGACCGTCCGACCTCGCTCGCTTGATCGCGGCCTTCACCAGCCGGGCGGGCCTGCCGCCCCGTTCGACGTGCACAGGCACGTCGATCCGCTGCCCGAGCGTCTCCAACTGATCGATGGCCGCCGGGCGCTGCAGGTCGGCGGCCACCAGCAGAGGACGCTTGCCGCCGGTGTTCAGGCGGTGGGCCAGTTTGGCTGCGGTGGTGGTCTTGCCCGATCCCTGCAGGCCGACCATCAGGATCACCTGCGGCGGCGAGGAAGCCGGGTTGAGTCGCGAGGGTTCACGCCCGAGGGTGGTGATCAATTCGTCATGGACGATCTTGACGACCTGTTGGCCGGGAGTGAGGCTCTGCGAAACCTCGGAGCTCAGGGCTCGCTCTTTCACCCGGGCCAGGAACGCTTTGGCGACGCCGACATTGACATCTGCCTCGAGGAGGGCAAGACGTACCTCGCGAAGGGCGGCGTCGACGTCGGAATCGGACAACCGGCCGCGTCCCCGCAACCGATCGAACACCCCGTTGAAGCGACCTGTGAGCGACTCGAACATGGGGACAGAGAGTACCGGGATCGGGGACGTTGAGGCCCGCAGCAGGGTACGGCCAGATGTTCTGCCGACGTGTGCCGGACCGCCTGTGGATTCCCGAAACCGGCTCAAAACGGCCCGGGGCAATGACGGGGCCAAATGCGTAGAGTGGGTGTCGGGGAGGTCCCACTCGATCACCCCCGCAGGTGGATTCCTATTCGGAGGAGAGACAAGAGTGAAGTTCCTCGGTTCGCGGCGAAGTCCTCGCCGGCACAACAGCCTTTCTTTGAGCGTGGTGTTCGCCATGCTCGTGGCCCTTCTGCCGCTCGGAGCGGCAGAAGGGCCACGGCATTCGCCGCGGGTCCTGGTCCTGTGGCGTTTGACATGGTGGGGTCTGCTTCGCAGAACCTGACGTCGTATACGAACCCATGGACGGGGGCGTTCACGTCTGCGGGTGACGGGTTCCAGCAGTACTCGCGGTCGGCGTCACCGTCGATCCCGTACTCGCTGGCCGATGACAGCCTGTCGATCTACACCGGTGACAACCTGGGGATCATCAAAGAAGGCAACACCGACACGTTCTTTGGGGCCACCGACACCGTCAACGGTGATACTTCGGGTCCGGTGGCCGCTACATGGGTGTTCGACATCTCCGGCGCCGCCGATCTGGGCCTGTCGATCGACATGGGTGCCATGGGCGACTTCGAGTCCTCCGACACGTTCACCTGGGAATACTCCATCGACGGTAGCGCCACCTCTGTGGCGTTCACCAATACCGTCGACGAGGCAGGGTCCAACACCTACACGATGGAAGGCGGCCTGCTGGTCACCTTGAACGACCCGATGCTGATGAACGGGACCATCCTGACCAACGACCTGGCCACCTTCACCACACCACTCACAGGCACCGGGTCGGAACTGACCCTCACCCTGACCGCCAGCACCAACGGAGGCACAGAAGCCTTCGCCTTCCAAAACCTCATCATCAACGGCAATGGCGGTGGCGGTGGGAACGGCGGGCCGACCTACGGTGTGTGCGGTGATCCGGCCACGCTGATCAGCGAGGTCCAGGGGTCGGACGCCGCCAGCCCCCTCGCCGGCACCAACGTGGAGATCGAGGGAATCGTCGTGGGCGACTTCCAGCAGTACGCGGGGAGTGGCTCCGACGCACCGCTCGGTGGCTTCATGGTCCAGGAGGAGGACGCGGACGTAGACGCCGATCCCGCCACCTCCGAGGGCGTGTTCGTATACGACACGGCCACCGACGTCGCTGTGGGCGATCTGGTCCGTGTCGCCGGAAGCGCGACCGAGTTCTTCGGTCTCACCGAGGTGAACAACGTCAGGAACCTTCTGGTGTGCTCGAGCGGCAACGCACTTCCGACGCCGGCCACGCCGGTGGTCCCGACGACGCTCGGTGACCCGGCGGTCGATTGGGAGGCCATCGAGGGTATGAGCGTCCTCATCTCCCAGCCGCTGTACGTGACCGGTCTCTACCCGCACAGTGCGTTCGGCGAGGTCCAGTTGTCGGCCATCGGAGCCCAGAACCACCCGAATCAGGTGGCTGCTCAGAGTTCGACTGCGGCGGCCGACATCAGGACGCTCAATACGAACTCGCGGGTGATACTCGACGACGGCGAGAACGAGAACGAAGGCGGCCCCAACAGCAGTTGGAACCCCTCGGTCACTCCCTACCTCAACACGCCGGACGGCACGCTGCGATCCGGTGACATGCTGAGCGGACTGAGCGGTGTGGTCCACTACTCCTTCGAGGAGTACGAGGTCCATCCGGTCAATCTCACCGATCCGACCTATCCGGCCGGAGCGGTGACGTTCACCAGGGTCAATGCCCGTCCGGGCGCACCCGACGTGGGCGGATCGATGACGGTTGCATCGTTCAACGTGCTCAACTACTTCACGACGCTCAACAGTCGGGGAGCAGACACCTACGACGAGTTCAACCGGCAGGCGGCCAAGATCGTCGATGCGATCATCGACCTCGATGCCGATGTCGTCGGACTCATGGAGATCGAGAACAACGGAACGGCGATCGCCGACCTGGTGACCCGACTGAACTCCGGGCCCGGGGCGACCCGCATCTACGGCTACATCGACACCGGTGTGGTCGGCGGAGACGCCATCGCCGTCGGATTCCTGTACGACACGGCGACGGTCGATCCGGTCGGCGGGTATGCGGTACTCGACAGCAGCGTGAGCCCGGCGTTCCTCGACTCCAAGAACCGTCCGGCAGTCGCCCAGACGTTCGAAGAGGTGGCCACTCGCAATCGGGTGACGGTGGCGGTCAACCATCTCAAGTCGAAGGGATCGTCGTGCGACGGCCTGTCCAATCCCGGCGACCTTGCGTACGGCGTCGCCGACTACTCCACCGACCCGGAGTTCGGCGACTTCGCCGGCAACTGCAACCTGACGAGAACGGCTGCAGCGATGGTCCTCGGCCAGTGGCTCGACGCAGACCCGACGGGTACCGGAGCCGACTACGCCCTGATCATCGGCGACCTGAACGCCTATGCGAATGAGAAGCCGATCACGGAACTCGAGGGACTCGGATACACCGATCTCCACGAGTTGTACGACGGCGGAAACAGCTGGGCCGTAGGCGGCCACAGCTATGTGTATGACGGTGAGCTCGGCTCACTGGACTACGCGATGGGCAATGCAGCCGTGATGTCAGTGGTCACAGGGGCGACGGCGTGGCACATCAATGCCGACGAGCCGTTTGCTCTCGACTACAACAACTACAACCCGGCAGCCAACTACTCGCCCGACCAGTTCGCTTCGAGTGATCACGATCCGGTCGTGGTCGGGTTGGCCATGCCGATCGTGCCGAGGCGGATCAAGGAGGCGGCGATCACCGAACTCGAGGCACTCGTCGGAGTGGGATCGAAGAAGGATGATCAGAACCTGGGCAAGGCCATCACCGACCTCGAGCGGAGCCTCGACCTGTCGCGGTGGACCTCCGACTCCACACTCGATGCCAACGGGGGCGCCAACGTGTTCGAGCGAGAGCGCCAGGCGGTCAGCCGGCTGCTCAAACTCAGCCCGGCGCTTGCGGCCCAGGCCCAGGATGTCGTCGACGACATCGTCCTGGCGGACTGGGTTCTGGCCTCGGTCGCCATCGGCATCGCCGGCGACGCTGGTGAGGACGTGAGTCGAGCCCTCGGCAGACTCGATCAGGGCGATGCTGCAGCAGCCAATGGAGACGCGGAATCGGCGATCCAGCGATACATGCAGGCCTGGCAGCAGGCAGTCCATTAGCCGAACGCATGACCGGTGGGGGCCAGCG
>JABMPV010000407.1 GCA_013202595.1 bacterium | reverse complement strand
GATCTGATGACCGAGGGCAGCCGCCATGGTGAAGGCCTCCGTCTCGGCGGGGATCCTCGTCTCGAGCCAACCGACGGCCAGTGCATCGGCCGGCACGAGTCGGTTCCGCAGCGAAGGCGGGAGTGCGGCGATGAGCGCTTCGTGCTCCGAGGCGCTCATGCCGTCGGCCAGGGCTGTGGTCGGAGAGCGGTCGACAGCGATGGTGGCGGGATCGGCTTCTGTCAGCAGGTCCGCCACGGCCGTCCATTGATCCGGCTGGGTGACGGGGTCCCAGGCCCGGGGAAAGGGCGCACCGGCGTCGTATCGCGCCACGGCGTGGCGCACCCGCCCCCGATCGGTGAACACCAGGACCGTCCTACGTCTCGCCGACATCCACGTGGCGGGGAGCATCGTGGCGAGTACGGGGTCCTCGTTGTACTCGCGGGCGGCCAGCACCCAGGCATCGATGCCTTCGCGTTCCATCAATGCAGGAACGATGGTATCGAGGCGTTCGGCCAGCCAGGAGTCGCGCAGTCGTGCTTCTTCGCGGAGCTTTGGGACGGTCATCATCCGATCGTACCGGTGCCCCGAACGCCCGACGTCGACTCACCAGCCGACACGATCTCGGCTGCCTCAGGCGGCGAGGGTTGCCACCGTCGCACCGATCGATGTGATCAGGTCAGCGGGAGCCACCTCAACCTGGAGGCCCCGCAACCCGCCGCTGACGAACACGCTGTCGTGGGCCTCGACCCACTCATCGACGTAAACGGGCAGGTCGGTACGTCGGCCGAACGGACTGATCCCGCCGACCTTGTAACCGGTGACCCGCTCGGCCAGAGCCACCTCTGCCATGGCTGAGTGCTTCCCGCCGTGAGCCCTGGCCAGCGCCTTGAGCGAGAGCGATCCCGAGACGGGCACGATGGCAACGACCGGGTCGCCATCCACGACTGCCACGAGCGTCTTGAAGACGCGATCGGACTCGATACCGAGGACTGCTGCGACTGCCTCGCCATAGGAGAGATCGCCGCCGGCAGGCACCTCGTAGGCGTGCTCCATGTAGTCGACACCCGCCGAATCGAGGGCGTCGAGTGCGCGGGTCCTGGCCATCACATGATTCTGCCAGGTGCGCGCCGACAGACGCCCGGTTAGCGTGCCGACCATGAGCCGACCACTCGACCCGAGCCGACTGGCCGATCTGCTGGGAGCCTCGACCACAGCAATCCTCGCCGAACTGAGCGCACTCGACGAGGAAGGATCCTCCTTTCGGCCTGCCGAAGGAGAGTGGTGCGCCAAAGAAGTCGTCGGGCATCTGATCGAGGCCGACACGCGCGGTTTCGCCGGACGGATCAGGGAGATCACGTCGGGCAGCGCCCTCGCGGCGTGGGACCAGGCAGGTGTGGCTGCCGCGCGCCGGGACGACGAGCGCACCCTCGTAGCGATCACCGCCGAGTTCGAAACGGGTCGGGCCCTCTCCATCACACTCCTGCGAAGCCTCACTCCGGACGACCTCACCATGACGGGGATACATCCCGATATCGGTGAAGTCGCGATCGCCGACATCATCCAGGAGTGGGTGTTCCACGACAGGGACCATCTCAAGCAGATGCTGGAGAACACCCGGAAGATGGTGTGGCCCCACCTGGGGGCGACCCGCCGCTTCTCGGAACTTCACGCCGACGATTAGGTCGCCCCTCCATGGCCGGCGCTAGAAGGGCACTGAGAAGGCTCCCAGATAGCGCCTCAGGTACTCCTCGATCCTGGATGTGAACACTGCAGGGGTGAATCCACCGGCGCCACCCGATCGCAGCACATAGTTGGTGAACATGACAGAGCGCGCCGCCATGTGGAGTTCCACCTGGCCTTCGAACTCGATCGGCCAGGCGCACACGCGCTCGTAGCCGCGCCGATAGGCATTCCAGCGGTCGGGGTACTCGGGCAGATCGCGACCGTAGTAGAGGGTCGTCGCGATGTCCTGGACCGGAAACCCCACCGTCACGTACTCGAAGTCGAACACGGTCAGCTTGCCCCGGTGGACCATGGCATTCCACGGGCTCAGGTCACCGTGGAGGTATCCGGGTGTCGCTGCACTCCACAACCGATCGATCTCCATCGCCACCCGATCGATCACCTCACGAAACACCGCGGCACGATCCAGCGGCATGACAGGTGCGTGCTCCGGGTCGAACAGCACGATCGACTCGTTCGGGTAGTAGACGACCCCGTCCCACGACAGCGGCTGGAGTCCGGGCGGAGGTATCCAGGACGCACCGTGCTGATGGAGTCGGGCGGCGGCCTCACCCAGCAGGGCATACGCCTCCGGCGGCCGATCGTCGACCAGCACCCCCGGAAGCCAGTCGAACAGCACACACCGGCGGGGGAGTGGGACCTCATCGACTTCTGCAACCGTGAACGGCTCGCCATCCCCTGTGGGATGGACACCCACCACGGGGAGGCCCGCTTCCGCGAGCGCCGTCAGCCACGCCGTCTCCGTGGTGGTGTCCACGGGCGTGTCACGATCGATCCCCTCGACGCGCAGCGCGTACGATTCCCCGCCTGCCGTGTCCACCCGGAACGTCACGTTGGTCTCCACCGCGACGCTGCGAACGGACGCCACTTCGATGTCGTACGCATCCAGCGCGGCACGAGCGACAGACCGCAGGCGGCGGACCTGTCCCTCTTCGGTCAATTCGGCGAAAGGACGCATGAGGAAACGTTACGCCTGCTCAGGTGACGAAACGATCCCGGGCCGCATCAGACGGGTATCGGCAGCCCAGAGCCTCGCGATCGCTATTCCGCCGCCGATCTGCCCGAAGCGCTCAGCCGGCGTGCCAGCCCATCCCGGGCCACGCCACCAGCACCACAGCTACCAGGATCAGCAGCGCGGCCACCCATTCGGACGATCCCTTCGCAGTGGCGTCCTCGAACGGCTCGAAAAGGAATCGATGCATCCCTGCATTCCATGCAGCATGGAAACCGACGGCTATCCAGAGTGACCCGCCGGTGTTGACAAAGAGCCAGGTCATGATGACCGAGGTCGCCGTCACCTCGACGAGATATCGGCCGGCGGCCTTCACGGTCACCGGCGATCCCGAGATGGTCGTGCCCATCGGTGCCCAAACCAGCGGGAGATGCCACACGGTCCAGAGGACACCAACGATGAGAGCCGCTGCTATCCCACCACGGCCATCGAGCAGTCTGGGAAGCGCGTAGCCGCGCCACCCGAGCTCCTCGCCCAGGGGACCGAACGGGATAGCCGCCAGCAGCGCCACAGCGGCCAGGGGGAGGCGCTTCACCGCAAGCCGAACCCCCTTTCCGCCCGACTGGACGAAGAAGGCCACGGCAGCCAGGCCCACGGCCATCGGCCCGATCCATGCCACGAGATTCCACTCGATCCCGATATCGACCTCCAGGAGGCGACTCAGCAAAGACCTCACGGTGTCCCACCCACCCTCGTGGGCCGCAAGGGCGATGGCGACGATGCTGGGAGCGGACGCCCCGAGGAACCACGACACCCCAACCATGAACGGCAAGCCCGCGAGTGGGCTCTCGGAGGCCCGGGTGCCGAGACGGCCAGAACGACGCAGCCACAGCATCAGGGGCATCCACAGCAGCCACGACAGGGCGAATGTCGCCACGAAGAACTTCACGACCGAACCGTCCACCGCTGCCTCCGGCGCCTACCGTCACCTCTACCGCCAGACCATGAGCCTATCCACGGAGGACTCCGGCGAACGGCTTCGGCTCGATTGATCGTTAGTCCCCGAACGCGATACCGTGACGTGCCGGAGGCCATGTGATCTAATCCGTACTGCTGTACGGGGGGACGAGTCTGGACCTGGCCGCCGCCCGGAGCCAAATGGCGGTGAGCCTCGGATTCCATATCGTGTTCGCCGCCCTCGGTGTCGGCTTCCCGCTCCTGACCCTGTTGGCTCATCGCCGCGGCATCAGGAACAACGATCCTGCGGCTCTCGAGTTGGCCAGACGCTGGGCGAAGGCAATGGCCGTCCTCTTTGCCGTGGGAGCCGTCTCGGGGACCATCCTCTCCTTCGAGTTGGGGATGCTGTGGCCGGGACTGATGGGACCGTTCGGCGACGTGATCGGCCTGCCGTTCGCGCTGGAGGGGGTTGCGTTCTTCACCGAGGCGATCTTCATCGCCATCTACCTCTACGGGTGGAAGCGGATGCCCGCCACGTGGCACTACCGCTCCCTGTACCCGATCGTCGTCTCGGGCCTCGCCGGCGCTTTCTTCATCGTGTCGGTGAACGGTTGGATGAACTCGCCGGCCGGATTCTCCATCGCAGCCGACGGCTCCGTGACCGACGTCTCGCCACTGGCAGCCATGTTCAACAGCGCCGCAGGGACCCAATACCTGCACATGCTGCTCGCCTCCTACATGGTGAGCGGGTTCCTCGTGGCCGGCACCTATGCGTGGGCGTGGCTCCGCAACAAGCGGACTCCCATGCACCGATTGGGATTCACCATCGCATTCGGACTCGCCGCCGTTGCCGCTCCGCTGCAAGTGTTCATCGGCGACGTCGCCACCCGCCGCCTGGTGGATGCCCAGCCTGCCAAGTTCGCCGCACTGGAACTCCTTCCCGAGACGCAGACGAGAGCGCCGCTGACGGTCGGCGGATGGCTGATCGATGGAGAGGTGGTAGGGGCCATCGAGATCCCGGGATTGGCCTCGTTCCTCGGCACCTATGACTTCGGAGGCGAGGTGCCCGGCCTCGATTCGGTTCCTCCCGACGACCGACCACCCGACCGGATCGCGTCGATGGTCCATCTCGCGTTCCAGGTGATGGTCGGGATCGGAACCGGCTTGCTGGCGCTGTCGGCCTGGTACGGGATCGCGAGGTGGCGGCGCAAGCGACTTCCTCGATCGCAGTGGTTCTGGCGCGCCGCAGCGGTCTCCGGGTTGGCGGCCGTCGCGTCTCTGGAGACCGGCTGGATGACGACCGAACTGGGCCGGCAGCCGTGGATCGTCCAGGGGGTGCTGCGAGTCGAAGATGCCGTCACCAATGCAGGGGGCATCATCTGGAGCCTCACTGCGATCACCGTCGTGTACATCGGACTCGGCGCCGTCACCATCATCGTGCTGCGATCGATGGTGCAGCGATTGGAATCCGGCCTGGATGCGCCGGCGCCGTACGGACCCGCGCCCGCGCTGGTGGAGTGATGCTCGCCAACGTCATCCTCGCGATCATCTGGCTCGGCGTCTCGGCATATGGCGTGTTCGGGGGCGCCGACTTCGGTGCCGGGATGTGGGATCTCGCCGCGGGAGGGCCCGAACGGGGCGCCGGGGTGCGCCGGCTCATCGAGCGGGTGATCGGGCCCGTGTGGGAGGCCAACCACGTCTGGCTGATCTTCGTGCTCGTCTACTTGTGGACCGCGTTCCCCGAGCCGTTTGCGTCCATCGCGTCCACGCTGTGGATTCCCCTCACACTGGCAGCGCTGGGCATCATCTTCCGGGGCTCGGGCTTCGCATTCCGGAAGTGGGCAGTGACGCTGCGCGTGGCACGGGCCTATGGCATCGCCTTCGCCGGGGCGTCGGTCGTGACACCGTTCTTCCTGGGAGCGATCGCGGGAGCCGTCGCCTCGGGCCGGGTGCCGGCGGGGAACGCCGCAGGTGACCCATGGACCTCGTGGATCAATCCCACCTCCGTGCTCGGGGGCCTCCTGGCCATGGTTGCATGCGCATTTCTCGCCGCCGTGCTCATGACGAGAGAGGCCGACGCAGTGGGAAACACCCCGATGGTCGAGTACTTCCGGGCGCGGGCGATGGCCGCGGGAGCAACCGGCGGCCTGCTGGCCTTCGCCGGGATCTTCGTCCTACGAGCCGATGCCCCCGACCTCTTCGATGGCTTGACGTCTCCCGGAGGCGTGATCGCATTGGCCGGCTCTGCGATCGGCGGACTCGCCGCTCTGGCACTGGTCCATCAGCGGCACTTCGTGACCGCACGGGGCGCCGCCGTGATCGCCACGGTCGCCGTCCTGTGGGGTTGGGGGATCGGGCAGTATCCCGATGTCCTACCCGGCGCGGTCACGATCGAGGGCTCGGCCGCTTCGAGTGTCGTCCTCTGGTCGCTCCTGGGAGCGTTTCTGCTTGCGGGCCTCATAGCGGTGCCGGCACTCGTCTATCTCTACACCCTGACAGAAGGCGGCTCCCTCGAAGATGGCGGCAGCACATCGGCGAATTCGTCCCAGGCTCTGCTGAAGCGACTGGAAGAGCGATCCGCCGACGGATGACGGGCGGACTTCAAGCCCAATACCAGTCGCTGAACGGTGTCACCGATTCGATCCGCGCCCTGCTGCGCGCCGTTGCGGGGAACCAGGCGAGTTCCCGACCCGCCCCGCGAGGCGTCCGGGCAGATCGGCATCGCACCCCTCGCAGTCCGTGGGCGTACGCGTCGGAGCCAACGGGTTGGCACCTGTCATGGTCGATGAGATCTCCGGAGCCATCGAGTGGGTATGTGGGCGGCAATCCCATCGACCTCAGACCGGAAGGGCTGTGCAGATCGGCGACCCGCTGGTTCCTCGGCAGTGTCACGGCGACGAGCACTGGAGCGGCGGCGTCACGCAGGTCGTCGGCCTCGTAGGGCCATCCGGCAAGGAATGCCTGGGTGTTGAGGCGGGCGGTCACGATGTCCTCGTTGCAGTAGAGCACCCTGAAACTCCCCGGAGGATTCCATCGCCCGCCACGGGCCGATGCGTGGGACGTATCGACCGGATCGCCCCAACCGGGATCTGCGACACGCAGCCACCGGTGGCCGTCGGGAAGCCGCTCGGTCCTCATCCCGGAATGGCGGAGAAGTCGAACATGGAGTGACAGGCTGCGAGCACGTCGCCGCACCGACCCAGTCGGACGAGATCGAGGAGCGACACGCCGCCCAACCCACCGGCTTCGCGTCGAACGACGGTGGGGATCCGGTCCCGCTCGAGGTAGTGCATCATCAAGTCCGTGGCCGCGGACAGATCACCGATATCCCCGACTCGAGATGCCGGGATGCCCTCGACCAGCCATTTGCCAACTGCCTGGCGGCTGACCCCGAACAGCCGGGCGACATCAGATTGACTGAGGTTCCACACCTCGAGAACCCATCGAAGGCCGGCCACTGCACGTTGCTGAGCGAGTGCCGCGGAAAAGGCGTCGAGCCACTCGGGGGACTGGTCGGCCGCCATCCGCACGGCCAGGTCTGCCGGGTCGGGTCCGGTCATCGATGTTCGTGCCATGTGTCAACCATATGTCAACCTGCCGGTCAGGTCAAGAGCCGTCAGGGCAGCGCGGGGAGATGACCGCCGGTCACACCACCACGTCGAGTGTGACCGATGCACCTTCCCGTGCGTATGACACCAGCGTCCCATCGATCGGAGTTCCGTCCACGGACACCCGGGGTGTCCCATCGCCCCTGCGGATCGTGATCCGGTATTCGGCTCCGCGGCAGCGGCGGGTGATCTCGACTTCATCCATCCCCGCCGGAAGGCAGGGATCGACCCTCAGTCCCTCCAGTTCCGCACGCACACCCAGGATGTGCTGGCTGATCGCCACGTAGTTCCACGCAGCCGTCCCGGTGAGCCATGAATTCTTGGCTTCGCCGTGGCGGGGCGCATCCTTGCCGGCGATCATCTGCGCATAGACATAGGGCTCCAGCCGATGGACTTCGGAGATCTCCTCCCTGAACGCAGGCGCTATTTTCGACCAGATCTCAAATGCTCTGTCGGCCCTTCCGACCTTCGTCTCGGCGATCGCCACCCACGGGTTGTTATGGCAGAAGATTCCGGCGTTCTCCTTGTATCCCGGGGGATAGGTGGTGATCTCGCCCAACTCGAGGCGATATCGCGTGTACGCCGGTTGGAGCAGCACGATCCCGTGGTCCGAGTCGAGAATGTCTCGAACCGAGTCGAGCGCGCGCTCTGCCTCGCCCGTCCCGACTCCGATCCCCGCCATCACACACATTCCCTGTGGTTCGATGAAGATCTTCCCCTCATCGCACTCGGCTGAGCCGACCTTGTCGCCGAAGTAGTCGTAGGCCCGTACGAACCAATCGCCGTCCCACCCGGCATCGAGCACGATCGATGTCATCTCGGCAGCAGCAGCGAGGGCGCCCTCCGCCTCTGCGGGGTCACCGAACGCTCCAGCCAGCGCGGCGTAGTCGGGAGCACAGTGGACGAAGAGGCCGGCGATGAACACGGATTCGGCTGTTCCGCCCGACCGGTTCTCTGTGGTCTGGAACGACTCTCCCGGTGTCTCGGAGAAGCAGTTCAGATTGAGGCAATCGTTCCAGTCGGCCCTGCCGATGAGCGGGAGGCCGTGAGGACCCCGGTTGTGGAGCACATGGTGGAACGAGCGCCTCAGGTGCTCGAAGAGCGGGGCGGTGTCATCGGGATCGTTGTCGAACGGAACATCCTCGCCGAGAATCGACAGGTCGCCGGTCTCCTTGACGTAGGCGGCCACGCCCTCGATGAGCCAGAGGGGATCGTCATTGAACCCGGTGCCGACCTCATCGTTGCCCCGCTTGGTGAGCGGCTGGTACTGGTGATAGGCGCTGCCGTCGGGGATTTGGGTGGCGGCGATGTCCAGGATCCGCTCCCTGGCCCGCCCGGGCACCATGTGGACGAAGCCCAGCAGGTCCTGATTGGAATCGCGGAACCCCATGCCGCGCCCGATACCGCTCTCGAAGTACGACGCGCTCCTCGACAGGTTGAACGTGACCATGCACTGGTAGGGGTTCCAGATGTTGACCATGCGATCCACCAGGGGATCACCCGTGGCGACCGTGTATGACGACAGGAGGTCGTCCCAGCGGGACCGCAGGGCGGCCAGGGCCGCATCCACTCGGTCACTGGTCGAGAACCGCTCCAGCAGGGCTCGCGCCGGCGCCTTCTCGACGACGCCGGGCGACTCCCATTTGACCGCCGGATCGTTCTCGACGTAGCCGAGCACGAACACGAGATCCCGCGTCTCACCGGGTGCGAGATCCAGGTCGATCTGGTGTGACGCGATCGGCGACCATCCACTCGCGATCGAGTTGCGGCAGGATCCCTCGACGACTGCATCGGGTGCATCCCACCCGCTGTACAGGCCGAAGAACGACTCGCGGTCCGTGTCGAACCCCACCACAGGGGCATTGACCGCGTAGACCGCGTAGTGGTTGCGCCGCTCCCGGTACTCGGTCGTGTGATAGATGGCCGAGCCATCCACCTCGACCTCGCCGATGTTGAGATTGCGCTGGAAGTTGGTCTGGTCGTCGTGGGCGTTCCAAAGGTTGAACTCGGCAAGGGAGAACAGCGAGAAGCCCTTGGCGACCCGGCCCGTATTGGTCACCCTGACCCGATGGATCTCAGCCGTCTCACCGAGTGGCACGAAGTACAGGGCCTCGACGCTCACCCCGTTGCGTTCCCCCGTGACCGATGTGTACGAAAGGCCGTGGCGGGCCTCGAAGTGATCGAGTTCGGCCTGCACCGGCGCCCATGTCGGTGACCACACGTCGCCGCCGTCATTGATGTAGAAGTAGCGGCCGCCGGAGTCGGTGGGGACATTGTTGTAGCGGTACCGGGTCAGGCGCCGCATCCTGGCGTCGCGATAGAAGGAGTATCCGCCACCCGTATGTGAGACCAGTCCGAAGAAGTCCTCGGTGCCCAGGTAGTTGATCCACGGGTATGGAGTGCGCGGCGTAGTGATCACGTACTCGCGCGCATCGTCGTCGAAGTGTCCAAATCTCATCAGTGGTGCCTCCCGGTCAGCAGGCTATATCGACGGCGGGGGAGTGCGGCTCGACCGCTCCCACCGCTCCCTGGTCATGACCCACCGGATCCCTACGCCGGTCTCTGCCGGCGCCTCGGCTTCGCGCCGCGTCGTGCCGTCGCGAACGAAGCCGAGATTCGCCGGGATCCCTCCGCTGGCCGCATTGGCCGAGTCGTGATGGATCTCGACGCGATCGATGCTCTCCACACCGAAGGCCGCCTCTGTCAGACCCTTCGCCATCTCCGTGGCGTACCCCAGGCGAGTGTGCCCCTGTCGTATCCAGTACCCGATCTCCAGGGCATCGGGACCTCCCCGCCGATGCAACCCACAGGCCCCGACGACCAGGCCGTCGCGCCGGATGGCGAAGACACTGTCCCCGCCCTCGTGCCACTCGCGATCCCAGCGGCGGAAGCGCTCGATGACGGCTTCGAGTGAGACTGGCTCGAGTGCGGCCCATGACATGAATGGACGCAGGTGATCGAGCCTCGCCACCAGCGCTTCGGAGAGATCGGCGGCGGCGTCCTCACGCCAGTGGCGCAGGACCAGACGATCGGTCTCGATTCGGTGGGGGAGGGCCCGCATCCGGGACAGTATGCCGTGCCGATCGAGGATCTACTCTGGATCGCATGAGTGATGTGATCGAACGGCTGTACCAGGGACTGCACGACGGCGATGGCGAGGCGATGGCCGCGTGCTACACGCCCGATGCCAAGTTCCAGGATCCAGTATTTGGCATCCTGGAGGGCGGCAAGGTAGGTGACATGTGGCGCATGCTCACCGAAGCCAGCAGCGGAACCGAGGTGGACCTCAGCGATGTCGAGTACGAAGGCCCACTCGGGTCGGCGAACTGGTTGGCTCGCTACACATTCGATCCGACCGGACGACGGGTGGTGAACCACGTGCAAGCCGCGTTCCTGTTTCGCAACGGATTGATCGCCGAGCACGCCGACGCCTTCTCGTTCTACTCGTGGTCGCGCCAGGCACTCGGACCGACGGGCCTCTTCTTCGGATGGACACCCATGGCCAGGCGAAGCGTGCAGACCCGGGCGCTCAAAGGCCTGGAGCGATACGTCGCATCGAGGAAATGAAGCCCACGGGCAGCCGACGCACCGACCCACGGGGTTGCCGCGATCGTGTCTCTCGCGGCCTAGGGTGATCCGCTCCAGGTCGGCCCTGGATACACGACGTTCGAAAGCGCGACTGCATGACGACACCCGATGACCGAGCAGATCTGTCGGAAGGGCCGTCCATGTCGTTGATGCAACGAGTCTCCGCGGCAATCGCGCGGAATCTCGCCCTGGTTGCGGCCGTCGGAGCGGCGTCCGTGGTGTTCGTCCTCGGTCTGGTCTTCCTGACCGGAGCGAACCCGCTGATCGCCGTGGCGTTGCTGGTGGCAATTCTGATCGCCGGGTCTGTCGTGTTCCGTCTGTGGCACGGGACCATCGACTTCAGTGCCGGGCAACCGGTGGGGCGCGCTCTCCTGAGCGCGCCCCACGGGGTTCGTCGTGGTGGCGATTCTCATCCAGGCCGTTCCTTATGGCCGGAACCACTCCAACCCGCCCGTCATCGCCGAGCCGGATTGGGCTACGCCACAGACGAGGGCGCTTGCCGTCGCTGCATGCTTCGACTGCCACAGCAACGAGGCCGAATACCCGTGGTACTCGAGCGTCGCCCCGTTCTCGTGGGCCGTGCAGAATCACGTCGAGGAAGGTCGCAGGAAGCTCAACTTCTCCGAGTGGGATCGACCCCAGCGAGAGGCCGATGAGTCCGCCGAAACCCTGCTCGAAGGCTCGATGCCGCCGCTCTACTACACCATCGCCCACCCTGGCTCCCGACTCACCGGCGCGGAGAAGCGGGAACTGGCTGCCGGGTTCAGGGCCACGCCCGGCATCGGACGCTGAGGCGCCTCAGACCGGATGTACCGCTCCGGTCCGAACCAGCGGGGGCAACTGCCGCAGATCGGTGATCTCGTGGATGACCCCCGACCCTTCTCCGGCGACCGCACCATTGCGGTTGTACCAGCAGGTGTCGATGCCGTATCCGGCACCCCCGGCGATGTCGGAGGTCAGGCTGTCGCCAACCATCAGCACCGTCTCCTTCGGCGGATCACCGAGAGCGCCGAACGTGAGATCAAAGATCTCCGGACCCGGTTTCACGACGCCGACCTCGCCCGAGATCACGATCGCATCGAAGTACGGCTCGAGTCGAAGACGCTCGATCCTGGCCCGCTGCACGTCACTCAAGCCGTTGGTGACGAGAGCCAGCGTGGCCACGGATGACAGCTGCTCCAGGACGTCGCGGGCGCTGGGGTAGAGGTCACCGCAGGCACCCAGCGCATCCGTGAACCGGTAGGCCAGCCATTCCGGGTCGACATCGAGGCCGGCTTCGGGCACGAATTCGGCGAAGCGAGCGAGGCGCACATCCTCAGGAGTCATCTCGTGACGCTCGACGGCTGCCCACATCGCCCGATTGATCCGCAGATAGGCAGATTTGAGGGTGTCGGGGTCATCCACACCGATCAAGAGCATGATGCGTTCGAACGCATCATGCTCCGATGCATCGGAGTCGAGCAGCGTGTGGTCGTTGTCGAGCAGGACGACGGGATAGCGCACGACGCGGCACGCTAGCGACTCCACGCTCCGGAGGGTCCTCGCTACCCGATGGTCAGGACCCTCCGGCGGGCGAGGGATGCCACTGCCGAGCTGCAGGCAACCGCGTTCGGTCGGCGATGTTGCATCCGTGTCGCTCGGGCGACACGGACCCTCAGAGCACCCTGGCAGCGTGGTCGGCAATCATCCGGCAATTGGCGAACCAGACTCCGTCATGGCTCTTCATCTCTGAGACCACGTCGGCGAGCATCTGGATGCGGGACGGTCGGCCGATCACCTGGGGGTGCATCGTGATGACCATCAACCCGCCGAGTTGATGGAGCGCCGTGAACTCCTCCATCCACAACTGACGCACATGGGAGCAGGTGGCGTTTCTGGCAAGCACGTCGTCATACCCGTGGCCGAACTGCGACCAATCGTCGAACAGCCACTGTGACGGCAGTTCGATCACGCCAGTCCCGGGGTGGCGATACGGCCTGATGTCATCCATCAGACCACTCGAATAGCGCAGCCCATAGCGATCCAACAGCTCGACAGTGTGAGCGCTGGGCTCGAAGAACGGGGCCCGATACCCCGCCACGTCCACCCCGAAACTCGCGAGGATCTCCAGCGTCCTGAGCAGCTCCTCTTCCTCCCGCTCACGGCCCATGCTCGACGGGGCCTCATGGGTGTACCCGTGAGATGCGATCTCATGGTCCACAGCGATCGATCGGACTGTCTCAGGGAAGTCCTCCGCCGACTTGCCGGGAACGAAGAACGTCGCATCGACCTCCAACTGCTCGAGGAGCGAGAGGATCAGCGGCACCCCGACTTTCGCTGCGTACTGGGCCTGCGACCCGAGACCCGGGCGCCTCGCCACTGGAGTCTCTCCATTGGCGAATGGGGTCTCGATATCCAGGTCGAATGTCAGAGCGACGGCGCTGCGCATACCATCGGGCCACATCATCTGATCCGGAGGCTGCAGCCGAAACGCCACCTCAGACCCCCTCAGCCAGGGCCTTGCCGGCCAGCATGTACATCACCACATACACGATGGTTCGGTACACCACCTCGGATCCCGGCGGAATGCAGATGAATGACAGACCATCGAAGCCCCGCTTTCCGACCTCATGGGCGATCCGGATCACCTCGTAGTCGGTCATCCCGATCGGTTCCGCCAGGTTGCCGAGGATGTCGCCCGGCGCCGGACCGGCGCCACCGAGCACATCCATGTCGAAATGGGCGTACACGGCATCGGTCCCGTCATACGCGCGCTCCAACTCGTTACATAGCGCCT
>JABMPV010000406.1 GCA_013202595.1 bacterium | reverse complement strand
GTGCGTCCACGTCCTGCGTCCTTGCCGGATGACGCCCCTGCCTCGCCCTGAACATCGCCAACGTTCCTGGCCAGAGCACTAGCACCGATCAGAAGAGCCGGGCCGAGACTCGTCGGCGCACGGGACTACCGCGCTTTCCTCAAGTCGATGTGAGCGCGCAGCCGATACGACCTGATGAGCAGATCAATTGTGAGACGCGTTTCCTTTTCCGGCCTGATCGTGCTGACTTTCGCGGTCATCGCCCCTGCGAGCAGTGCGTTCGCAGGCGGCCGTGATTTCTGCAACGACGTCCCTGTGACCATCAAGGGGAGTGGAGTGATCGACGGCACCGCAGGCGACGACGTGATCATGGGCAGTGATGCAGACGACACCATCAGGGGGATGGGTGGCAATGACATCATCTGCTCGCAACGCGGAGACGATGTGGTCTATGGCAACGGGGGCAACGACTGGATCCATTCCGGCCCCGGCGACGATCAGGTCAGGGGCGGTTCGGGCAATGATGTCATCATCGCCACGAGGGGGAAGGACCTCGTCATCGGCCATGGCGGAGACGACCTCCTCGACGGGGGATTGGACGACGACCGTGTGATCGGAGGACCGGGAAGAGATCACCTCTGGGGCGGCGCGGGTAATGACTACCTCGACGGGGGGCCCGGCAATGACTCGGTGACCGGTTCCCCGGGAGACGACATCATGTACGGCGGTGACGGTGATGACGCCATGTACGGCGGCGATCAATCCGACCGGATGTTCGGTGGTCCCGGCAACGATGTGATGCACGGTGCCATCCACGACGACTACATGGTGGGCAACGGCGGGAACGACGTCATCTGGGGTGGCCAAGGGAACGACACGCTGCGCGGCGGACCCGGTAACGACTCGCTCGAGGGGATGACGGGCGACGATGACCAGGATGGCGGTGGCGGTCGCTTCGACGTGAACTACTGCGGCAACGACCTCGACACGTACAACTCTGCTGACGGGTACTCCCACATCAACTGCGAGATCCCGCTCCCGTAGCGTTCAGAGGGCGAACCCGTCGGCGTGCCCTCTCAGGCGACGAGGTGCCCGGCCAGGCTCTCCATATCTACGAGCGGCACCGCCTCGCCGTCTGACAGGACCTGAAGAGAGACGTGGTCGGCTCCGACCGCGAGGTGGCCCCTGACCCGCTCGGCTATTGCATCGCCGTCACCCCACGCGACGACTGCATCGACGAGTTCGTCACTGCCGCCGGCTGCGATATCTGAGTCCGCCCAGCCGAGACGGCGAAGGTTGTTCGCGTAGTTGTCGAGCGCCAGGTACCCGGCCATGTGGCCGCGGGCCGTGGCTCTGGCAGCCTCCGCGTCGGTGGACAGCACCACGGCCTGCTCCGGTGCCAGCCAGGGCCCCTCGCCCAGGGTCTGCCGGGCAATCGTGGTGTGGGCGACCGGTACGAAGTAGGGGTGGGCGCCCGTGGTCCGCTCCCTCGCCAGTCCGAGCATCTTCGGGCCGAGGGCTGCGAGCACAACAGGGACGGGTGGGTTGGGCTCGGGTCCTGAGTACAGGGAGGCCTCCATCGCGTCGAGGTATTGCTCCATCGTGCTGAAGGGGCGGTCGTATACGGCGCCGCGCCGCGCGACCGACGGGGCGTGGCTCACGCCGACACCGAGCAGGAACCGCCCGGGGTGGGCCTCGCCGAGCGAGCGGGCGCCGTTGGCCATGGCCATGCCGTCGCGCGCCCAGAGGTTGGCGATCCCGGGGGCCACCACGATCCGCTCGGTCGCGTCGAGCAGAATCGATGACGTGACGAACGCCTCCCTGCCGCTGCTTTCGGGGAACCACAGGGAGCCGTAGCCCATCTCCTCGATGGCCCGGGCCGCAGACCGCACCTCTGCTGCGGGTCTGGTGATGAACTGCCAGGCCCAGATGCCGACGCTGCCCATTTCCATGATCGGTGAATCGAGTCGCATGACCACGACGGTACTCCGGACTTCCCCTGGTCCGTGCGATCAAGCTGCGATCTGTCGTGCCGATGAGATCGTGATGACCGAATCGTCCTCACCTCTGCGCGCTCTTGCTTCCAGACTGCGGACCTCACCGTGGTTGCTGCTCGCGGCCGCCGGGGGCCTGCTCATCCTGACCTTCGGAGTGGTCCGGGTCTCGGGAGATGCAGCCGATCCCCCGGCCCCCGGTCCCGTGATCGTGGAAGTCGCGATCGCCTCGCCCGATGACGACGTGGAGGAAGCATCCGATGGCTCGCTCAGCCGCGACTCGACCGACCTGGAACTTGTGACTGAGGAATCCATCCAGGTGGTTGGGCTCAGATTCGAGTCGCTCGATGTGCCGGTGGGATCCCGTATCGAGAGTGCCTGGGTGCAGTTCACTGCAGACGAGTCGTCCCGCGGCCGGGTCGACCTCGAGGTGCGCGCCGGTGCCATGGACGATGCCGGTCTCTTCCTCGAGGACCGTGCCGTCTCGGACATGCAGGCAACGGGGTCGTTCGTGGCATGGGAGCCACCGCCGTGGCGACTCGAAGGGCAGGCAACGGTCGCCCAGCGCACACCGGATCTGTCCGGAGTGATCCAGGAGGTGATCGACCGCCCGGGGTGGGACGCGGGCAACGCGCTGACGATTCTGGTGTCGGGTTCGGGGACCCGCGTTGCCGTGTCGTACGACGGCTCTCCCGACGGTGCCCCGCTCCTCCATGTCGCTTACACACCCGGCAATGGTCCGGTCGCTGTGACATCGACCTCCACCCCCGATGGATCGACGACTCTCCCGGCCGAGGAGACGACGGCGCCCGTCGCCACGACGACCACGACGACCACCACCACCCCGCCGCCCAATCCGATCAGGTTCGCCGTGATCGGTGACTTCGGTAACGACCACCCCGATCAGTGGCTCGCCGCAGACATGATCGAGGGTTGGGGAGCAGAGTTCGTGGTCACCGCCGGCGACAACACCTACGGGGACACCACCCGTGATGAGACGATCGGCCAGTTCTACTCCCGGTTCATCGGCTCGTACGACGGCGACTACGGCGGGGGATCCGACGTGAATCGCTTCTTCCCCTCGTTGGGCAACCACGACTACACCGACGACGGAGGCCTCGGCTCGTACCTCGACTACTTCGCCCTTCCGGGCGATGGCATCGAGACGTCCGACACCTCGGGCAATGAGCGCTACTACGACTTCCGGTGGGACTTCATGCACTTCTTCGTGCTCAACAGCAACGAGGAGGAGCCCGACGGGATCACGGCCGATTCCGTGCAGGGCAAATGGCTGCGTGATCAGATGGCCGCGTCCGACGCGATCTGGCGGATCGTGGTGCTCCACCATGCTCCGTACTCGTCCGACGCAGTCAACGGTTCCACCGAGGTGTCGAGGTGGCCGTATCGGGAGTGGGGCGCCGATCTCATTCTGACCGGTCACGCCCACACCTACGAGCGGTTCCTCGTCGACGACCTCGCCTATGTGATCTCGGGCCTCGCCGTCAGCCACTACGACTTCGAGCCCGAGCGGACCGCCGGAAGCGAGTTCTCATATAGCGAAGCCGACATCGGGGTACTCCTCATCGAGGCGTGCGAAGACGGAATCCACCTCGAGTACGAGACGGACGCTCTCGGGGTCATCGATGAGTTCGATGTCGGCGCGGGGTGCGGCGGCTGAGTC
>JABMPV010000405.1 GCA_013202595.1 bacterium | reverse complement strand
GGGTGGAGTCGGCCAGGGCGGTCTGACGATTCCGTCCCGCGTGATCCGCGTAGCATCTGGTGCCACACATCAGGAAGTGGCATCCGGTCGTGGCGGATTCGAGGTTCGGACCTTGCCCGGAGTGCGGAACCCTGCTGAATGTGGATGCGGGCCTGATCCGGTGCCCGGCCTGCCGGGCCGATCTCGGATCGCCGATCGAACCAGGCGCTCCCGCCGACCAGGGTGACGATCTCGGCGGTCCGGCATCAGAGACCGCCACGCCACGAGTGTCCACGACCGTCGGCGCGCCGACGTCTGCGAGTCCGACCACTCGCCGCTCCGCCGGGAGTGGCCCACTGCCCGTTCCCGACATCAACCGGCCTCGGGCAAATCTCGGTCCCATGCCCACTCCGAACATTGGACCCATGGGCGAATACCGGACGACGACGTCGTACGCGACGGCGCTCAGGATCATGTTTGCCGTGTGGGCCGTCCTGGCGGGGTTGACGGCGGCGGTTCAGCTGACCACCTTCCGGGTGCTCCGGCGGTTCATCGCCAACCCGTTCTCTCTCAGCTTCGAGCAGGCGGAGATGTGGGATGAGCGATCGGTGCGTCTCGGAATCGTCCTGATCGCGGCCTCACTCGTGGCCGGCGTGCTGTTTGCGACGTGGCTGTGGCGCTCCTACAAGAACCTGGAGGCCTTCGGCGTGGCTCCGGTGCACAAGACATCGTGGGCGTTCTGGGGTTGGATCGTGCCGTTCATGAACCTGGTTCGTCCCAAGCAGATCGTCGACGAGATGTGGCTGGCGAGTTCTCCCGGGCTTCCGGCAGGCACCCGCGACGGTCACCCCGTGATTCCCATGTGGGTGCACGCCTGGTGGGCAGTGTTCCTGCTGAGCCGGGTGGTCGCACCGTGGTTCGAGTCCCAGTTCGGTGACTCCTTTGATGTCGATGCGGCGGCGCGCGATTCACTGATCCTCGGCATCATCTCCCTTCTGGAGATCGGCGGCGCGGTGCTGGCGTTCTGGCTGGTGACACGGGCGACCGAGCGTCAGGAGCAGAAGGCGCACAATCTCGGTCTCGTCGAGGAGGCCGTGCAGTTCCGGCCGGCGAGCGGACGGCGGGTCCTGCTCGGCGGCATGATCGTGGCGAGCCTCATCGTGTGCGCTGTGTCCATGGTGCTGTTCCACGAGGCAGACGCCACGATGCTCGCCGAGGTCGAGACGATCGACGGGGGCGATCACCGCTACGACGCTCACGATGTGAGCTTCGAGTATCCAGCGTCGATGGTTGCTGCGGAGTCCGGACTCATCGGCGACGGGAGTGAGGCGACGATCGACATGGGACAGGTGGTCGTCGGCTCGGTCGCATCCGATTTGGCTCTCGTGGTCATATGGTCACCGTTCATCTCCGACTTGACCGAGGCCGAAACGTCCGACCTGCTGGCGGACATCGCGGATGCGTCGGCATCGGGCTATGAGAGCCCGCTCGTCGAGCGTGGTGTTCCAGAGTCGATCGAAGGTGCGATGGGACCGTTCATCGTCCGGCCATTCGTCATCCGCGCAGAGGGCGAGGAGATAGCGTTGGAGGCTGCAGCCGCTACGTGCGCCGACTCCAGCAGGGGCGTGGCGGCTCTGGCGATGGGGGACGACCAGCGTCGCGCCCGCGCAGAACTCGAGGACCTGCTGGCGACCCTGCGGTGCTGACGGATCGCGGTCGCCTGCCGTCCGTGGGCCATCACGACGGAGCAGATCGAGATGGGTCAACAGTGATTGAAGATCTCGCTGGGCTGCTCGCCATCCACCTCCCCGAGGCGGCGCCGGAATCGGCGGGGGCGGTCTGACGGTTCCCTTGGGCGGGGAATACGCTTGACCCATGGCCGACGACCAGTATGCGGACGACACCAATCTGCGGGCGCGCCAGGGTCTCCATCGACGCCGGGCTCTTCACAGCGACGTAGGGATTCCGTCGTGACCCGACCGCCCCGTTCCCGTTAGCCTCTCCGGTCATGCGTCTCGTCGTGGCCCGCTGCTCTGTCGATTACTCGGGCAGGCTCACCGCCCACCTTCCCATGGCCACCCGGCTCATCATGGTCAAGGCCGACGGGTGCGTCGCCATCCATGCCGACGGCGGCGCCTACAAGCCGTTGATGTGGATGAATGCCCCCAACCATGTCGAGGAGCATGAGGCGGAGTGGGTTGTGACCAATCCGAAACTCGAACAACTGCTGATCACCATCGATGAGGTCATCAGTGACACTGCCATCGAGATGGGGATGGACCCCGGCCTGGAGAAGGACGGGGTGGAGGCGAACCTCCAGGAGTTGCTCGCGGCCCGACCCGACGTCATGGAAGAGGGTCTGGAGTTGCTGCGGCGGGAGTACCCGACCGACATCGGGCCGGTCGATCTGCTGTGCAAGGACCCCGACGGGCAGATCGTCGCCGTCGAGATCAAACGGCGCGGCGACATCGACGGGGTGGAGCAACTGACCAGGTATCTCGACCGGCTCAACAGGGATTCCACTCTCGCGCCGGTTCGGGGGATCTTCGCCGCAGAGGTCGTCAAGCCTCAGGCGGCCACCCTGGCGGCCGACCGGGGCATCTCCTGCGT
>JABMPV010000404.1 GCA_013202595.1 bacterium | reverse complement strand
GCCACCGCCAGCGTGGCGGCGACCGACGAGATCAGGATGTCGCGGTTGCGGACGTGCGACAACTCGTGGGCGAGCACACCCTCGAGTTCCTGGTGGTCCATCATCTGGAGGATCCCGGTGGTCACGGCAACAGCGGCGTGGGAAGGATTCCTCCCCGTCGCAAAGGCGTTCGGCTGGGGTGAATCGATGAGGTAGATGGCCGGCATAGGCATGTTCTCGCGCTGCGTGAGCGAGCGAACCGTTGAGTAGACGTTGGGCAGTTCGTGCTCTTCGACCGGACGGGCTTTCGATGCGGCGAGCGCGATCTTGTGGGAGAAGAAGTACATGGAGAAATTGATGAGGGCGGCAATCGCCAGGGCGATCATTGCCCCGCTGGCCCCGCCCATCACCTGTCCCACCAGAACGAGCAGCGCCCCCAGAACAGCCATCAGCATGAGGGTCTTGAAGTTGTTTCTCATTGCCTTCCGAGGATACCGATGGTGGCGGGCAATCTCGTGGCGCGCCGCGACACGATCACGACACAACTTCTAGAGTGGCTCGGTCGAGTGCACGTTGCGTTCGACGCGACACCGAGAGGACACAATGCATAAGAGACTCTTGATTCTGCTCGTCGTCGCCCTGGTGATGGCGCTCGCCCTACCGGCGCTGGCCATCACCCGAGGGGGGACACCCGATGGCAGCGACCACCCGTACGTCGGCCTGATGGTGGCCGATGACGCCGGAGGCAACCCCATGTGGCGATGCAGCGGGGCGCTCATATCGCCCACCGTGTACGTGACGGCCGGGCACTGCACCTATGGAGCGAGCGGTGCAACGATCTGGTTCGAAGAGGATGTCGATGCGACGCCGAACTTCGGGACCCCTGCCGGCTATCCCTTCACGGGCACAGTGGACGGCACACCGTTCACCCACCCCGACTACGTGGATGCGGCGTTCTTCCTCTACGACGTCGGAGTCGTGGTCCTCGATGATCCGGTCATCCTCGATTCGTATGCCAGCCTGCCCGACCTCGGGGCGATCGACGAGCTGGGCAAGGGTCGCAAGAACAACACGATCACCGCGGTCGGGTACGGTCTCCAGAAGATCAACCCGGTGTTCGTCCAGGGGGACAGAGTGCGACTTCAGGCCGACCTGATGGTCGTGAATACCGACGGCGTGGCCGGGATCGGCTCGATCAACCCGGGCCAGTCGATCGCAGTGAGCGGTGACGCCAAGCACGGCGGCACATGCTTCGGTGATTCGGGCGGTCCGCAGTTGATCGGGGAGGATGGTCACACGATCGGCGCGGTCACATCGTTCGGCCTGAACGGCAACTGCGCCGGCATCGGAGGCGGGTATCGCATCGACCAGCAGGACGACTTGGATTTCCTCCACTCGTTCGTGCCGTAGAACGGTTCCATCAGACACAACTTTCGAAGGGCCCCTGCGGGGGCCCTTCGTCGCGTCTACACCCGGCCGACGACCACCCGGAAATCACCGAGTCCCCTGGGATGCAGCAGCGCCCGGGCGCCCGTGATGGCACTGTGGGCCTGCAGCCTGGGCATGGTGGCGCCGGACCGGGCATGCTCCAGTTCGAGCGCCCGCAGTTCGGCGATACGATCCTGCAGGCCCCATTGCGTGAGGAACTCGGCCTGGGTGAACACCGTGACCCCGGCGCCCGCCTCCTCCATGGCTTCCACCACCGCGTCGATGTTGACGTCCATCGTGATGTCGGTGGTGCCCGGCAGGAGCAGCGGATCCGGGCCCAGGTGATGAGCGCTGTAGGTCCGCACGGTGCCCTCTTCCCTGCGCGAAGCCAGGCCGGCCGCGGTGTCGCCGTAATCCACGACGAGCAGCGAACCGCACTGCAATCGGCTCAGAGCAGCGGCGATCCACTCCCCCATCTCGATCTGCACTTCGACGATGGAGCCCTCGACCACAGGGCCGCAGAAACGCTCGGCCCATGCTGCAACGGCCGGCCGCGCCGGGCCTTCGGCCCATAGGAGGGATTCTCCGTCCGTCTCCACCATGCGCTCTGCCCATCCCGCACCCCGCCGCACGGCGATTGCGGCGGGCAGGTTGTCGAGCAGTTCGTTGGCAAGCACGACACCACACCGCCGCGCGGGCACGACCTCGAGAGATGCGACCACCCGCACGTCGGGGATCCTGGCTTCGAGTCGCCGCCTGGCGGCATCGGAGACCTCGATCGCCCACGGCTCGATCGGTGACGGCGGCAAGTCCATGGCAGTGAGCGCCACCAGCAGCGGGTCGAGCAAAGAACCCGAGCCGGCTCCGGCTTCGACCACGGTGATCGGCGTCTTCGCGCAACACCGGCCGGCTTCCGATGCGACGAACCTGGCCATCGTCTCCCCGAACAGGGGGCTGACTTCGGGGCTGGTCAGGAAGTCCCCATCCGCTTCCGATCGAAGTGGGCCGGTGGCGAAGTAGCCGCCGTCTGGGTCGTACAGCGCAATGCTCATGAACTCGTCGAAGGGAATGCGACCCCCCTCCCCGAGACGTTGCATGAGACGTGCCATCACCATGGACCCCCAGGCTAGGAGCAGCAGCGGCGGTCTCCGCCCTCGCGCTCGTCGTGGCCTCCTGCTCAGGAGCCCGGGGCTCAACGAGCGATGCCGCAGCGGCGCCGGGGACCACCGTGGCTCCCGTCTCCGCGGAGCAACGGGCCGGTGAGTGCTCGATCCCGGGGGTCGACGCCTCCCATCCAGGCCCCTTCGTCGACGTTCGCCTGGTGTCGATCGACCCCTCCTCTGGCGCGACCCGATGGACGGCCCACCTCGGTTCGAGCTTCGTTCGCGAATGGGCTCTGATGGATGGGGCCCTGTACGTGTCGATCAAGGCGGGCCCTCTACTGTCCATGGATCCGGCGGACTGCTCTGTGAACTGGTCCAGGGAGCAGGGTCTCGGTGCCGTGGGGTTCGCGTTCGACGCCGGCACGCTCTACGCGGTCGATGAGATCTCGATCACGGCTGTCTCCAGAGACGATGGGTCGGTCCTGTGGCAGTTCGACATCCCCAAAGCGGCTCAGGCGAGACTCCTCCCCGACGGCGTCACGGCGGGCACAGGCGCGATCCTGGTCCCGATCGCCGGCTCGAACCGGGTCGTCGGCATCGATCCCGCCGTCGGAACCGAGATCTTCCGAACGCCGGGCAGCGCAGAGACACTGCACGGAGTGATCGCAGTCGGTGATCGAGTCTTCATCGCCATCGGCGACCGGGTCGAGAGTCGCAGTTCCTCAGACGGGTCGCTCGAGTGGTCGACGCCGCTCCAGAAGCCGCTGCTCGGGCCGCCTGCGGTCGTCGAGGGTGTCGTGGCGGTGGCGTCCGCCGACACCGTGGTCGGATTGGATGCAATCGGCGGTTCAGTGCTGTGGGCGAGCGAACTGGAGAGCCAGGGCAAGGTAGGGCCGATTGCCGGAGACGGCGCCTTCCATCTCCTCGACACTTCCGGGAGGCACCTGGCGTTCGACCCCGCAGACGGCTCCCGTTCCGCCAGGCCACAGCACCCTGCATGCTGCGTCTCGGCCGATCTCGAGGGCGGCGTGATCGTCGTCAATCGAGGCGGTTCGACCGCGACATTCGACCTCGCCGGCGCTGCGCTGTGGACGTCTGCCACCGGAGCAGATGGAGCTGGAAGGCTTGCGGCGGTCCGCACCGAAGGCGAAGCGGTCGTCATGGTGCTGTGGACGATCAACGGAGCGGTGTGACCGGGACCTGGCCCGGTCAGTCGAACGAGACGCCCTCGCAGGCAGTCGCTCTATGGCCCGAGCGTCAGAGCACGGGCGGCATCGCCGAAGAAGGCGAGCAGCTGCGGGAAGAACCCCGTGACGACCACCATGAAAGCGGTCAATCCCAGGGCCAGAGCCAGTGACGGAGACAGCGGGGTTCGTGCAGCCTCATCGACCGGGGCAGTCTCGGGCACGTCGTCCATGAACACGGTCTTGACGACCCTCGCGTAGTAGAAGAGGGCGATCACGGCGTTGACCGCAGCGATCACCGCCAGGGTGACGCCCCAGACGCTGCCCGAAGCCTGCAGGACTGCTTTGAACATCACGAACTTGGCAAACCAACCCGCGAGCGGCGGGATGCCTGCCAGCGAGAAGAAGAACAGGCCGAGGAACCCGGCGACACCAGGGGCGTAGCGGCCCAGACCGCCCCAGTCGGGCAGTTCGCCGCTGCCGGACTTCGAAACAGCAGCCATGACCGCTCCGAAGGCCCCGAGGTTCATGAACGCGTAGATGAGCAAGTAGGTGATCGAGGCGAAGATCGCCTCCTCCATACCGGCTGAGTCGAACGTGGCGGCCATGGCGAAGGGCACCAGGACGAATCCGGCGTGGGCAACGGACGAGTAGCCGAGCATGCGGATGACGTTGGTCTGTTTGAGCGCCACGAGATTGCCGAGCGTCATCGTCACGGCGGCCAGCAGCCAGAGGATCGGGCCCCAGATCTCGGCGACTCCACCGAAGGCGAGGTACGAGATCGAGATCAGGCCGACGAACCCTGCCACCTTGGACCCGACCGACAGATAAGCGGCGACCGGGGTGGGCGCACCCTGATAGGTGTCGGGCGCCCAGAAGTGGAACGGGACGGCGGAGATCTTGAAGGCGAAGCCGACGAGGATGAACACCACCCCGAGAATGAAGGCCGGTTCGTCTGCGACGACCGCCGAACCGGCCCTGATGCCCGAGAAGGTGATCTCGCCCGTGAGGCCGTACACCAGCGACATCCCGAACAGCAGGATCGCCGCAGACAGCACGCCCATGAGAAAGAACTTCAGAGCCGCCTCATTGGATCGGACATCACCCTTGCGCCACCCCGCCAGCAGGAACGCAGGGCCGGAGACCAGTTCGAGGCCGATGAACAGCGTGATCAGATCCCGCGCAGAGGCCATGATCACCGCACCGGCCACCGATGCCACCAGCAGGAAGTAGAACTCCCCCTCGTAATAGCGGTCCTTCTCGATGTACCCGACCGACAGCAGGAGGCTGATCACTCCCGTCAGGAGGAACAGTCCCTTGAGGACGAGGGCGAAGTCGTCCACCACGTACGAGCCATCGAACATCGCGCGGACGCCGGTGTCGGTGCACCCCGCCAGATCGGAGCACGCCGCCATGGTCAGCAGCGGGAAGGCGGCAGCCACCAACCCGACGAGCCCGACGACGCCTGCCAGGTACTTGCGTCCCGGAGGTGCCAGCAGGTCGACGCCGATCACCAGGAGCAGCGTGACTCCGATGATCAGCTCGGGCGCGATGGCGTGGTAGTCGAACATCAGCCTCCGAACGCACTCTTGACGAGGTGGACCACGGCATCGGTCGTGGCGCCGAAGACGATCTTCGGGAACACGCCGATCGCCAGGATTGCGAGCACGAGCGGCACCCACGCAGCCAGTTCGTATCGGTCTGCGTCGTGGAGTTCCTTGTCCTTCCACTCTTCGGGCACTTCACCCAGGTTGACTCGCTGCAGCATCCACAGCAGGTACCCGGCGGTGAGGACCGTTCCGACGGCGCCGATCACCATCGCAGACCGGAACACCCCGAGGCTCAGGCCGTCGAGCGGCTGGAACGCGCCGAGGAGCGCCATGAACTCTCCCCAGAACCCTGCCAGCCCCGGCAGACCGAGCGACGCCATCGCGGTGAATGCGAGGATTCCACCCAGCACGGGCATGAGCTTCTGGTTGCCTCCGAGGCGAGCCATCTCTCTCGTGTGATATCGATGGGACATCGACCCTGCCACGAAGAACAGCAGCCCGGTGATGACACCGTGGGCGACCATCCCGATCACGGCGGCGTTGATACCGATGTCGGTGAGTGTCGAGATGCCCAGCATCACGAAGCCCATGTGTCCGACAGACGAGAAGGCGATCAGCCGCTTCATGTCGGTCTGAGCGAGACAAGCGAGCGAGCCATAGATGATGGCGATCACAGCCAGGATCGCTATGTAGGGAGCCCACTGCTGCGCTTGCTCCGGAAGGATCGGCAGGCTGATCCTGATGAAGCCGTACGAACCGAGCTTCAGGAGGATCGCAGCCAGGAGCACCGAGCCCACTGTCGGAGCTGCGGTATGGGCGTCGGGCAGCCAGGTGTGTAGCGGCCACATCGGCACCTTCACGGCAAAGCCGAGGAACAGGGCGGCGAACACCCATCCGCCGTAGGCACCGGTGAATGCCCCTGATTGGCCGGCATCGGCGAGTGCGACCATGTCGAAGGTGTTGGCTCCGAGGCTCTCACCCGACTTGAAGTACAGCGCCAGGAAACCAGCAGCATGAATGCAGAGCCGAACAGCGTGAACAGGAAGAACTTGATCGACGCGTAGAGACGCGTCTCGACTGGCTTCTTGAACCCGGGCAGCCTGATGGTCGCCCGATCGCCCCAGATGCCGATCATGAAGTACATCGGCAGCAGGACCAACTCGAAGAAGATGAAGAACAGGACCAGGTCGAGTGACACGAAGGTTCCTGCCATGCCGGTGGCCAGCAACAGGATCAGCATCAGGAACGCCTTGGGGTTGCGCGGTTCCGGCCAGTGGTTGAACGAGTAGACGATTGCCAGCACGGTGATGAACGTCGACAGCACCAGCATGGGAAGGCTGATCCCGTCGATCCCGATGTGGAAACGGGAGCCCACCGCCGGAATCCAGGACAGATCGGTGCCGAGCTGGAACTTCTCAGCCGCGTCGAAATTGAACGCGATGATGGCTCCAACCGATGTGCCGAGGGAGGCGAGGGCGAACACCAGAGCGGTGGTCTTGATAAGGGTTTCCCGGGCGCGGGGTATGAGCAGCACGATCCCTGCCCCCACCAGGGGTAGGAACACGGTGAGGCTCAGCGCCCACCCGCTTTCGAACCAACTCATCCTTCTCGTCCTCCTCCTAGCCGAAAATCAGGATCCCGATGACCAGCAGCACTGCTCCCACGAACAGTGCCGCTGCGTATTGCTGGACCTTGCCTGTCTGCGTGTGACTCAGTGCCGTGCCGGCTTCGCCCGCCGCTGCGGCCGTTGCATTGATGGCGAGGTCGATACCTCGCTGGTCCATGCCGCCGTACACATACTTCGATGCCCAGAGTGCCATGGCTCCGACCCCGTTGATCACGGCATCGAACACATAGGTGTTGGTCCAGTCGATGACACGAGCGATCGGCCCCTTGACCGGGTTCACGATGCCATACATGTAGAAGTCATCCACGTAGTACTTGTGCTCGAGCAGCGGGTACAGCACCGGGATCCTGAACCGATCGCGCTCGCGCTGGGTGGCTGCGTCCTTGCGGAACAGGGCGGTGCCCGCCGCGATGCCGCCGAGAGCCATCAGCAGGCCCAGGCCGGCGAGGGTGTAGTTGATCGATTCGGCGTGGTGGTCGAGCGGAAGATGCAGCCGCCCTCCCACCCAGTTCGTGAACGCCGTGTAGACCCCGGGGATGTTCACCAAACCTGCGACCACCGAGAGGCCGGCAAGACCGATCAGGGGGTAGGTCATGATGTTGGGCGACTCATGGGGATGCCCCGATCCCTTGTACTCGCCGTGGAAGGTGAGCCAGACGGTGCGCGCCATGTAGAAGGCGGTCACGAACGCTCCGAGGATGGCGAGGACCAGCACGACGGTCGCCGTGGTCCCTCCACCGTGCCCTGCGTCGTACTGGATCGCTGTGAGGATCTCGTCCTTCGACCAGAAGCCCGACAACGGGAAAATCCCGGCGAGAGCCAGCGAGCCGATCAGGAACGTCCAGTACGTCTTGGGCATGTACTTCTTGAGGCCGCCCATGTCACTCATGTTGTTGGAGTGGACGCCGTGGATGACCGAGCCTGCCGCCAGGAAGAGCAGGCCCTTGAAGAATGCGTGGGTGAAGAGGTGGAAGAGCCCGGCGGTGTAGGCACCGGCGCCCATCGCAGCCATCATGTAGCCCAGTTGGCTGAGCGTCGAGTAGGCCAGCACCTTCTTGATGTCGTCCTGGACCAGGGCGATGAGCCCGGTGG
>JABMPV010000403.1 GCA_013202595.1 bacterium | reverse complement strand
GTCTCGGGGGCGAACTGCCCACCGAAGCCGCCGAACCTGCCGTGCTCGTCCGGTCCGTTCATTGACCTCTCACCGCCTCAACGAATTGCCTCATCAAATCAGGGTCCTTCACGCCGCGCTGCCGCTCGATCCCCGAGGAGACATCCACACCCCATGGACCGACCACTCTGATCGCTTCCGCGACGGTATCGGATGTCAGTCCACCCGCAAGCACGAACTCGTCACCGAGGCCGGCAGCCGACTCCCAGTCGAACTGCTTGCCCGATCCCCCGTGGAGGCCCGGCACTGCCGTGTCCAGCAGCGCCATCGCCCCGGCAGGCACCTCGCTGAGATCGGCCTTCTCCGACACCGCAACGGGGAACAGCACCCGGAAACCTTCGGATAGCGCCAGGACTGCCGCCTCCGCCGAGCCGGATCCATGGGGTTGCACGCCGTCGACACCCGTCATCGAGGCGACCTCGAGCAACGCGTCGGGCGTCAGATCCACAGCGACCAGGTAGGTGGCGATCGAAGCGCCGGCGGCGGCCGCGGCCACATCGTCCAGGGTCACCATGCGAGGTGAACCGGGGGCGATCACGAAGCCCACGGCATCGGCACCCGCCTTCTCTGCGGCGGCGACGTCGTCGGGCGAGCGCATCCCACAGAGCTTGACCCAGGTCACGGTCCGGCCTCCTTCAACGAGGCAATGAACGCTGATGGATCGGCGGACCGCACCGCCACCTCACCGACGAGGATTGCGTCGTAGCCGGCGGCGGCCATGCGCGCTGCCCCCACAGGCGACGACACACCGCTCTCTCCTACGCAGATCGCCCCTGCGGGGAGCAGCGGCCTCAGCGTCTCGGCGGTTGCCAGATTCACGCGGAACGTGGTGAGGTCTCTGTTGTTGACGCCGACGATCGCCGGGTCCAGATCGGCCACCCGCCTCGCTTCAACGGCGGTATGCACTTCCACCAGGGCAGCGACACCGGCGATGGCGGCGACACCCATCAGCGATGCCAGTGTGTCGTCGTCGAGGATCGCGGCGATCAGCAGGATCGCGTCGGCCCCTGCGGCGCGGGCCTGCCAGATCTGGGCCTCGTGGAGCATGAAGTCCTTGCGAAGGACGGGAATGGCCACGGCGCCCCTCACCGCTCCCAGGTCGGCGAGTGACCCGCCGAAATGGTCCGGTTCGGTGAGCACCGACATGGCGCTCGCTCCCCCGGACTCGTAGGCGGATGCTTGCGAGGCGGGGTCGAGGTCGAGGTCGATGGGCCCGGCGGACGGTGACCTCCGCTTGATCTCAGCGATCACCGACAACCCGGGAGCAGCGAGTGCACCTGCGAAGTCACGGGGCGGTTCGGCAGCCAGGGAGTCACGCCGCCATTGGCCGGCGCGCTCGATCGTCTCGCCGAGGCGAGCCCGCACCGAGGAGACGATCGGATCCAGCATCAGGGGCATCGTAGGACGATGGGAGTACCGCCCAACTTCACCCTGATCGCTGATCGCTCCCCGAATGAGGGAGGATCGCGTACACCGTCGTCCCCGAGCCGATCGCACTGTCGACCCCCGTTGTGCCGCCCATCAGCCCGACCAGTTCCTTGACGATCGCCAGACCGAGCCCCGACCCCTCCGGCCTCAGGGGACGATATCGCTGGGTCACGTACAGCCGATCGAAGACCCGCGGAAGGTCGTCGGGATCCATCCCCGGGCCGCTGTCGGTCACCGCGATCCTGTAGCCGGAGTCGCCGGATTGCAGGCGAAGCGTCACGGACCCGCCTTCGGGCGTGTACCGAAGGGCGTTTTCGAGCAGGTTGCCGACGATCTGGTCGACACGGTCCGGATCGGTCTCGACGGGAGGCATCGGCTCGAGGTCGGACTCCAGGACGATGCCGGCTGCCTCGGCCCTGACCCGGAACGCCTCCACCGAACCCGCCAGGTGTGCCGCGAGATCGACTTCCTCGGGCCGCAGGCCGAACTCCCGCGCCTCGATGCGCGACAGCATCATCAAATCCTCGACCAGCCTGCTGAGACGGCCCGATTCCCTGTGGATGACATCCGCGACCCTCGGAAGGTCCGCCGCATCCACATTGCCCTCCTCGAGGGCCTCCGCGTAGCCGCCGATGGTGGTCAGAGGGGTCCTCAGATCGTGCCCGACGCTCTGGAGGAACTCCCGTTCGCGGCGTCTCGCTTCCTCCAATTGGCCTGCCATATCGTTGAAGGCGACGGCGACTTCACCGATCTCATCGTCGCCTTCCACAGGAGCCCGCGCAGTCAGATCGCCGGCGGCCAGCGCTCGCGACGCCCCGGATAGCCCCTCCAGCCTGCTTCCCAGGAACCGGGACAGGGATCCAGCGATCAGCGACGCCAGGGTCAAACCCAGAGCAACGCCAAACAGCATCCTGAGTGCGACATCGCGCCACGGAATGATGTCGAGGTCGGTTCCGATCACGATGACCATCTGGCCCCGGCCGTTCAGGTCGACGGGTGTGGCGAAGGCGGCCACGGACTCGCCGTCGACGGTGGCCTCGAATTCCACTGACCGCGAGACCCTGGCGAGGTCGCCGGGAACCTGATCGAGCAGCGGGCCGCCCTGCCCGAGGACCTCCAGATTCCCCGCCTGGTCGATGAAGGCCGCCTCCACGTAGTCGTGGCCGCCGACGGCAGTGACGACGCCGAGCAGCGAGATCACGTCGACCTGGGGGCCCCGACCGCCCGGGCGTTGCAGAATCTGAGAGTCGACGAGTCCCGCCGTCGCTTGAGCCTGGCGCCGGAATTCTTCGCGCACCGATCTATCGACCTCGCGGTCGATGAGGATGGCTGCGGCCAAAGAGCCCACGACGATCGTGGCAACGGCGACGGCCACGAGCGACCAGAAGAAACGCCTCCGCACGATCAGTCCGCGATCCGGTAGCCGACGCCCCACACCGTCTCGATAGGGATGCCGTCTAGTTTCTTGCGTAGTTGCCGGACATGCACGTCCACGGTGCGAGTCTCCCCGAAGTACTCATACCCCCACACCGCTTCGAGTATCTGGCTGCGGGATAGAGCGAGGCCGGAGTTGTCGGCCAGGTACCAGAGCAGATCGAACTCCCGGGCTGTCGGCCGGAAGACCTCTCCCGAAGGCGAGCGGACCTCGCGGCGGCCGCTATCGATGGCCCACTCCCCTATCTCGATGGTCGATGGGGCCCGGGGCGCCTCCTCACTGCGGCGGAGCACGGCCTTGACCCTGGCGACCATCTCACGCGGGGAGAACGGCTTGGTGATGTAGTCGTCGGCTCCGATCTCGAGACCGACGATCTTGTCGATCTCTGCGTCACGCGCGGTCAGCATCAGCACAGGCACATCGGAGAAGGCCCTGATGCGCCTGCAGACCTCGATGCCGTCGATGCCGGGCAATCCGAGGTCGAGCAGCACGACCCTGGGGTCGCGATCCCTCACCGCATCCAGGCCGCGTTCTCCGTTGGGTGCGTGGATCAGTCTGAAGCCCTCGTTCTCGAAGACCATGCGAACGAGTTCGGCTATCTCGTCAGAATCCTCGATGAGCACCACTGTTCCGCGTGTGCCGATGGTCATGTCCCACTCCTCTTTGCTGGGAGCATCATGGCGTCGATCTGTTCGACAACTGTTATCTAACTGCGAAATCATCGAAGGGCAGCGCCCGCACCACGGCGGCGACCGACCCTCCATCCCACACGACCTCCACCGATTGGCCCGGTTCGGCTTCCCTGCGGATCACGGCGAGGCCGATAGGCGCCCGCACCGTCAGAGACTCGGCGACGCTGGTGAGGACCCCGACGTCGTCTTCCCGCAAACGGACGATGGCACCGGTCGGGGGCAGCGCATTGGCGGCCATCTCGATGCCTCGCAGGTGGCGGTTCACCCGGCCCCGCGAGTCGATCCTGGCGACCAACTCCTGGCCGAGGTAGCAGCCCTTCGTGAATGAGACGGCGCCCTCGACGAGTCCTGCTTCCTGAGGGATCGTGCTCTCGTCGACATCCACGCCGACGGCAGGTTCGCCGCCCTCGATCCGCACGGCGGTGGAAGCCAGAAGTCCGGCGGGGACCGCACCCGCTTCGACCAGCACGTCACGATCCGCCCCAACGGCGGCGTAGCGGGCCAGGCCGTCCAGCGGCATCGACCCGACGAAAGCATTGCCCTCGGCAGACCAGCCGTCGGGTGCAGGCAATCCCGCAGCCGACAGGACGGCAGCCGATCCGGGCCCCCAAAGCTCCAGGACGGGTCGCTCGTCCACCGCGATCTGAGCGTCGACCCTGAACCGGTACCGGGTCAGATCCTCAACGACGTCATCGAGCCTGGCTGAGTCGGTCAGTAGGCCGACCCGCTCCTGCCCACGCCAGACCCACATCGCCGCCCGCAGCTTGCCCCTCGGTTCGAGCAGGAGCGAACGGGCCACAGCCCCCTCGGTCATCGGCCCGACTGCCTGGCTGATCAGGCCATCGAGGAACGCCACCGCATCAGGGCCCGTCACCCACACCAGTCGGCGCATCCCCGATACCAGTCCGGCGGCCTGCCGAAGCGCGAAGTACTCGCCGGTGACATCGCCAAAGGTGACGAGGGGCTCAAACATCGTCAGCCGCCCCGATCGCCGCAAGGACCGCCTCGGCCTTTGCGAGACACTCGAGGTACTCGGCCGTCGGATCGCTGTCGGCCACCACTCCGGCGCCTGCCTGCACCCAGGCCGTCCCACCCGCCGCAACCATCGTGCGCAGGGCGATCGCCGTGTCGAGATTCCCCGAGAAATCGAGGTATCCCACCGCTCCGGCGTAGGGTCCCCGGGCTACCGGTTCGAGCGTGTCGACGATCTCCATGGCCCGCACCTTGGGTGCGCCGGACACGGTCCCGTGCGGGAACGTCGCCCGCAACACGTCCACCGGTCCGAGTCCCTCGCGCAGCGTTCCCGACACACCCGATACGAGATGCATCACATGGGAGTACCGCTCGATCACCATCAGGTCGTCGACGGACACGGAGCCGAACTCACAGACCCTGCCCAGGTCGTTTCGAGCCAGATCGACCAGCATCACGTGCTCGGCACGTTCCTTGGGGTCGGCGAGCAGTTCGTCACCGCGTTCCTGGTCCTCGATCGGATTGGCCCCGCGCGGCCGGGTGCCGGCGATGGGCCGGCTGAACACCCGCCCGTTGCGCACCCGTGACATCAGCTCAGGGGATGATCCGGCCACCTGGATCTCGGGATGACGGAGATAGAACATGAACGGCGAAGGATTGATGAGCCGCAGGGCGCGATACACCGAGAACGTGTCACCGTCGAACGGCACTGCAAGGCGCACCGACGGGACGACCTGGAACGCATCCCCGGCCTCGATATGGCCTACGGCCGAACGGACCGCGGCCTCGTACTCATCCTGAGTCATCGAGGCCACCGCGTCGGGCCTGGTCGTGAACTCTGGCCTGGCGCGGGCTGCGCCAATGGTTCCGGTGGAGAGCCGGGCGATGTCGTCGTGGAGCGTCGCGACGGCGGCGTCGTACCCGGGCCCGGGATCGTCGCCGATCATCACATTGCGGACCAGCGTCACGGTCTGGGAGAAGCGGTCGATGGCGGCGAGAGAGCCAACCGCCATCCACAGCATCTCGGGGAGGCCCCGATCATCCGGTGGCCGACCGGGCAGGTACTCGATGTATCGCACGGCGTCATACGAGAGGTAGCCAACCAGTCCGCTGTGCAGCGGAGGCATTCCCTCGAGATCCGGCGTGCGAAAGCGGGTCTGAACCGACTCGAGGACGGTGAGGGGATCGGCGTCGGGCAACTCGATCTCGAGTCCGATGGATTCGGTCGCGCCATCCCGAGAGACCAGCACGAACAGGGGATCCCATCCGGCGAACGACCAGCGGGCCCACCGGTCGCCTCCCTCCACCGATTCGAGGAGAAACGCGGGTTCGGTCCCGGCCAGCCGCTCGAAGACGCTCACGGCCGTATCCCGGTCGCCGAGCACCTCGGTGGCAACGGGCACCATGGGGTGAATGGCGGCGAGTCGGAGGAACTCCTCGCGAGAGGGAGTCACGTGCATGGCGATCAGGGTACCGACCGGGCCGGGCGGACCTGCAGTATCGCCCCGGTCAGCCCCCCAGCAACCACTCCGGGAGCACCTGCTGGAACCACCGGTTCATATCGGTGAGACGGCCCGTGATCATCATGAAGCCGAACAGGGCCAGCAGAAGGCCCGAAGCAATGGTGATCGACTTCAAGTGGCGGCGCATCCAGGTCATCGTCCCGTACAGCTTGTTGACACCGAGACCGGCCAGGATGAAGGGAATCCCGAGGCCGAGCGAGTAGACCAGGAGGAGGAACATGCCCCTCCACACTGTCGCCTCACTGCTGGCGAGCGTCAGGATCGCACCGAGCGTCGGCCCGATGCACGGGGTCCAGCCGAAGCCGAACGCAGCGCCCATGACCGGTGGGGCGAAAACACCGAGACGCGAGGGTCGCACTTCGACCCTGCGCTCACGCATGAACGGCATCAGCAGCTTGCTGTTGCTGAGGGCGGAGATGGCGATGAACAGGCCGAGCGCCACGATCACCCATCCTGAGATGATCGTGATGGTGCTCTGGTTGCGCAGCAGGGACTTGCCCAGGGTGGTGGCCGTGGCACCGAGTGCCACGAACACCGCCGTGAAGCCGGCGACGAACAGCAGCGTCACCCGCAGCATCCGCAGCGACGAGACCTGGCCCTCGGCGAAATCGGCCGCCGAGTAGCCCGACATCATGCTCAGGTATCCGGGCAGCAGCGGGAGGACGCACGGGGAGAGGAAGGAGAGCATCCCGAAGATGAACGCGGCGAATATGTTGACTGAACTGGTGTCCACGACCGCTCGGTACTCCCGTGTATCTGGTTCGGACGTACAACGGTACAGGTTCGAAAAGTGTTCCCGGGAAGTAGCCTCCCGGCCGTGCCGTGTCTCTCCCACCTCCGCTGACCGTGTCGCTCCTCGACGTCGTCAAGCCACCCGAGCGCCTCAGCAAGCGGGAGATCAGGGTGCTCGCCCTCTTGGCGATCGTCGCCTTCTCCCAGGGGTGGGCCGGCAACGTCCTCACGCACACCCTGGCACTCACGAGGGAGACCTTCGGTCTCAGCGATGGAGGCGTCGCCGGTCTCCAGGCGACGGTCCGGGCGGTGGCGCTCCTTGCACTCGTCTTCTCCTGGTGGGGTGACCGCCACGGGCGGCGCAAGCCGCTGCTGCTGGCCTTCTTCGTCATCCCGGCGGCCAACATCGTCACGGCCATCGCTCCGTCGCTGACCGCCTTCACGCTGTCGCAGGCCACGGCGCGCATCGGGACCATCGCCCTCAGCGCGCTCGCCCTGGTAGTGCTCGCCGAGGAGATCGGCCCTGCGGTGCGCGCCTACGCCGCCGGCATTTTCGCTCTGTTCCTCAGCATGGGAACCGGCTTCAGCCTCATCGTGTCCCGGTTCGGCGACCTCAGCCCCGAGGCCTGGCGCTGGCTGTTTGCGGCCAGTGGCATCCCCCTCATGGTGCTCCCCTTCCTGGTCATCAACATCAGCGAGTCCAGGGCTTTCGAGAAGGATGCCGAGCGCCCGCCGCTGCGGTCGGTGATCACCGGGCCGACTGCCAAGTTCTTCTGGGCCATCGCCGGACTGTCGTTCGCCCTGTCGGCCTTCACGGGACCCGGGGCCAACTTCATCCTCCTCCGCCTCAACGACCTGGGGTGGAATCAGGCCGGTGCCTCGAACCTCCTCCTCGGAACCAGCACACCCGCGGTCGCGATCGGCCTCCTTGTCGGGGGGAAAGCGGCCGACATAATCGGTCGCCGCCCCACCGAGATGGTGTCGATCCTGGTCGGTGTCGCCGGGGCTCTCCTCTTCTTCTTCACGGACACCGCCTGGGTCGGCGGCATCGGTCTGTTCTTGAGCGTGGGCGGAGCATCGGCATTCTCCCCGGCCCTTTCGGCGCAGCGTTCAGAACTGTTCCCCACAGGGATCAGGGCGACCGCAGGGGCCTGGGTGGTCAATGCAGCCATCTTCGGCGGCCTATTCGGGTTCTCCATCGGGCGTCTCGTCATCGACTCGATCGGTGTGCCGGTCACGATGGCCGTGCTCGGCGGGATCCTCATCGCCGCATCATCTCTCATCTGGGTGATGCCCGAGACGAAGGGCACGCACCTCGTCGACCCGGACGACATCGATCCAGCCATCGGCATGCCGGCCTGACCGCCCGTTCAGCCGGCGAGGGGTCCGTTCGGATCGATCCTCCGCCATCCGAGCGTGAGCGCCCGGCCCGTGATGAGCACCGTCACACCCCACCACACGCCGGCCAGGCCCCAACCGAGCGGAAGCACCAGCAGCAAGACGGCCACGGCCACCGCCGCTGCGGTGAGCGTCGCCTTGGCGAGGTACCAGAAGTCGCCCGCTCCGAAGAACACCCCGTCCCAGACGAAGACCAGCGCAAACACCGGCTGGCCCAGCACCAGGAACCAGTAGTTGGACCTGATGGCGCCCTGCACGGCGGGATCGTCGGTGAACCATGCGGCCACGAAAGGTGAGATCGCCGCCAGGATGGCCATGAGCGCCAGTCCGACCACCTGACCGAGCACCAAAAGGCGATCCGCCGCCATGCGGGCTGCTGCCACCTTCCCTGCCCCGAGCATCCGCCCCACCATGGCCTGAGCGGCCACGGCAAACGCATCCATGAGAAGCGCCAGGAAGATCCAGAGTTGATACAGGACCTGATGGGCTGCCAATGCGGTCTCCGATACCCGGGCTGCAATCGCAGTCGCCAGCGTGAGCACGCCGAGTAATCCTGCCGTCCGGATGGCCACATCCCTGCCGATCACGAGGAACGCCCCGGTCTCGGCCTCCCGCTCCCCCGCCCTATCGATTCCCAGGGTCGTGCGATCGCGCCTCAGGAGCAGCCATCCAAACCAGAGAGCGCCCAGCCACTGGGCGGCGACTGTCGCCCACGCCGCACCGGCGATCCCCCAGCCGGCGACGAAGATGAGCACGGGGTCGAGCGCCAGGTTCACCCCGTTGACCCCCAGCGACACGAACAGCGGGGTCCTGGTGTTCTGATAGCCCCGGTAGGCGCCGTGGCCCACTCTGATCATGAGCAGCGCCGGTGCGGCCAAGGCCCTGATGCGCACGTAGGTCAGCGCAGAGTCGAGTACCGCTCCCTCGGCTCCGATCACCCTGAGCGCCGGAACGGCGATCAATTCGATCAAGGCCAGGGCGCCGATCCCTGCCAACGCCCCGATCCACAATGAGGTGACGGTCGCCCGCCCGGCCCTCGGCAGGTCTCCGCTGCCAAAGGCATTGGCGACCAGTGCCGTAGTGCCGTACTCGAGGAAATTGAAGATGAAGAACGAGATCGCAAACAGGGCGCCGGCCGCCCCGAGTGCCCCGAGCGAGTCCGTGCCGATCTGGCCGACGAACGCCGTGTCTACCAGCGACAGCAGCGGATCTGCGATCAGCGCTCCCAGGGCCGGGATCGCCAGTCGGGCGATCTCCCGATCGTCGGGATGGCGCAGGCCCGCGACCCCGCCCCTCACGCCGGCTTCGGCGTCTTCGTCGGGTAGTCGCACCGGTCTCTGAGCGGGCACTCCCAACACCGGGGTTTGCGAGCGTCACAGACGTCGCGGCCGAACTGGATGAACCGCATGGACACACCGGCCCATCGGCTCTCGGGGTACAGCGATCTCAAGGCCAATTCGATCTTCACCGGATCGGTCTCACCGGTGAGCCCCAGCCGTCCCGCCAGGCGCTTCACATGTGTGTCGACGGCAATCGCCGGCATGCCGAATGCCTCGGCCAGCACAACACTCGCCGTCTTCCGTCCCACGCCGCGCAGTTCGATGAGTTGGTCGAGGTCTGCGGGCACGCTCCCGCCGTGGAGGTCCACCAGGTCCCGGCTGAGGGCGATGACCGACTTGGTCTTCTGCCGGTAGAAGCCCGTCGAGAAGACCGACTGCTCGACTTCTTCCGGATCGGCGCTCGCCAGGTCCTCCGGCGTGTTCCACCGCTCGAAGAGTGGAGGGGTCACCTTGTTGACGTTCTCGTCGGTGGTCTGGGCGCTGAGCACCGTCGCAACCAGCAACTGCCACGGGTCGACATAATCGAGTGCCGTCCCCATCTCGGGGTACCGCTTCACGAGGCGATCGAGGATGGTCCTGGCGTTGCGGCGCTCGGCCCGGTCGGGCGCTGGAGTCGATGAGGAAGGTCGCGGCATCGCGGGATGGTACCGCTCGCCGGGACCGCCTCAGGTACAGGTAGCCTGCGCCGTCTGTGAGCACAGACACCGCACGACCCGAGCAGCCACCGGCGATCCGCCGGCTCTCCAGGTATGCCAGGTCGTATCGCCCGGCGGTATTCAGGGCGTCGCTCTCCTCGATCCTCAACAAGGTCATGGACCTTGCTCCACCGCTGCTGATCGGTGCGGCGATCGACATCGTGATCTCGGGGGAGTCGAGCCTCGTGGCCTGGACCGGCGTCGACAACACGACGACGCTGTTGTGGGCCCTCGCACTCGTCACGGTCGCCGTGTTCATCGGCGAGTCCATCTTCGAGTACTTGCAGGGAATCCAGTGGCGGAACCTCGCCCAATCGGTCCAGCATGGACTCCGCCTGGAGGCCTACGGGCACGTGCAGGGCCTCGACTCGGTCTACTTCGAGGACCGGAGCACCGGCGACCTGATGGCCGTCCTCAATGACGACGTCAACCAGTTGGAGCGATTCCTGGACCGGGGTGCCAATGACCTGCTCCAGGTATCGGTGACCACCGTCCTCATCGGGGCGATCTTCTTCACGATCGCCCCATCGGTGGCCTGGCTCGCGTTTCTCCCCGTCCCGTTCGTCATCATCGGGACGTTCGCCTTCCAGCGCCGCATCGCGCTCAGGTACGCCGACGTGCGCGACCAGGCCGGAGCACTCAACTCGCTGCTCAACAACAACATCTCGGGTATCGCAACGATCAAGTCCTTCACTGCCGAGGGCATCGAAGTCGAGCGTCTGCGTCGCGAGAGCGAGACCTATCGGCGCCGCAATCGCCTTGCCATCCGGCTGTCGGCAGCCTTCTCACCGACGATCCGCATGCTCATCGCATTCGGGTTCACCGCCACCCTGGTCCGCGGTGGGACGCTCGCCATCGATGGTGCGATGTCGGTCGGTTCGTTCAGTGTCCTGGTGTTCCTGAGCCAGCGCCTCCTGTGGCCGCTCACCAGGCTCGGAGAGACCTTCGATCTCTACCATCGCGCAATGGCGTCGACCAACCGGATCCTCGATGTCCTCGACACTGAGCCGGCGCTCGTGTCGGGACCGACCGCTGTCGCCAACGTCTCCGGAGCGATCTCGTTCGACGACGTCCACTTCAGCTATCACCCCGACGCTCCTGTGCTCCGAGGAATGTCACTCGAGATGCCTGCAGGCAAGACCACAGCCATCGTCGGGTCGACCGGCGCGGGCAAGACCACGGTGATCAAGATGCTCCTGCGCTTCTACGACCCCACAGGGGGTGCCGTCCAACTGGATGGCACCGATCTCCGGGAACTGGATCTCTCCGGTCTCCGCAGGGCGATCGGACTGGTCAGCCAGGATGTCTTCCTCTTCCACGGGACCGTCGCCGAGAACATCAGATACGGCAATCCCGAAGCATCGGACGACCAGGTCACCGAGGCTGCCCGCCTCGCAGAGGCCCACGGGTTCATCACCGAGTTGCCCGACGGGTACGGCACCATCGTGGGCGAACGGGGACAGAAGCTGTCGGGCGGCCAGCGCCAGCGGATCTCCATCGCCAGGGCGATCGTGAAAGACCCCCCGATCCTGGTGCTCGACGAGGCGACATCCTCAGTGGACAACGAGACCGAAGCGGCCATCCAACGCTCGCTGGCCATCGTCAGCGAAGGCCGCACGACGGTGGTGATCGCCCACCGCCTATCCACGATCCGCCATGCCGACGTCATCTATGTCATCGATGAAGGCATGCTCACCGAGCAGGGCCACCACGACGACCTGGTGGCACACGGCGGCATTTACGAGTCCCTATGGAAAGTGCAGACCGGCGATGCAACGAGGCCCCATGACCGGCGCTGAGATGCTGCGAAAGGCGATCCTCGAACGGGGACGCGCCGAAGGCGAGATCCTCAAGGTGGACGACTTCCTCAACCACCGGGTCGAACCCGCCCTGCTCACCGCAGTGGGGGCAGATCTGGCTGATCGCTTCGAGCGGCCAGACGTCATCCTGACCGCCGAGGCCAGCGGGATCCCTCCCGGTCTGTGCGCCGCTCAGCACCTCGGCGTCCCCATGATCTACGCCAAGAAGTATGTCGGACCGGGTGATCGGCACACGTTCTCCCGGGAGGTCCTCTCGACGACCCGCCAGGTCGACTACCGCATCGAGGTCGCCAGGAGAGTGCTCCCGGCGGGGCTCCGAGTGCTGGTCATCGACGATTTCCTGTCGGGCGGCCGTACTGCGGAGGCCCTCGGGCAGATCACGGCGGAAGCCGCCTGCTCACTGATCGGATTCGGCTTCGCCGTCGAGAAGGCCTTCGCCGGCGGCAGAGAGCGCATCGAGCAGCACGGATGGCGAGTGGAGTCGCTCGTCATCATCGAGGCCCTGGCCGGCGGATCGATCAACCTGGCAGACTGAACGGGTCCGCCGGACCGTCCGGGCCATCGGGCGGATCGACCTGTGATTGGCTCTCCCCCGCAACGGAACCCTGGCTCGGGGCCTCAGTCATGGCGACAGCCGTATCGGCCCCACCCGATCGCTCCCTCACTTCGTCGGGATCCGACTCACGGGTCGAATCCGCCTCAACGAGCTCGGTGTCCACAGCGGACCGGGCAGGCTGTTCCGGATCGGCCGGGCCGACTCCCGCCATGGCCCCACCCCGCTGCGGATTCTCGCGTATCTCTGTCACCAGATCCACGATGGACCCGGCCAGCGCTGCCAGGGATCCCACGCCGACCACGGCAAGGCCTCCGATGCCATCGGCATCCGCGATGACACCGGCGACCACGATTGCGAGGACCCCGCCGATCAGAGCCAGCGCGGCGGCCATCGTCCAATGTGGAAGGGGATCGGGCAGGCGCAGCCAGGGCGGTCGCATGGCCGCGGCCACGAATGCGGCGACCCCCAGACCGAGGACCAGTTGATCGCCCGAGGCGAGGCCGTTCCAGAGATTGCTCGACCCGGAAGCCGGTAGGTAGAACCCTCCGATCATCACCACCAGACCGCATAGTGATGCGAACCTGGCGACCGACATCGGGGGTTCCATTGGCGCAGGCTATCGGTGCTGCTGCGGGAGCGCGGCCCGGCACCGCTAATCTGCCCGAACACGACATGGACCGGACGCAACCCACCCGACCCTCAGCCGCCCCAGAGGCCAGGCAGCCGACGCGCCTGGCCTTTCACGCCACGCGGATCATCATCGACATCGGGGTGCTGATCGTCCTGATAGCCATGAACCTGCCGTTCGTCGAGTCGCCGGTCGGTCAGCGCTCCGCGATGGTCGCCGACGCACTCCCCTCACTCCTGCTGTTGATCCCGGTCTTCCTCATCACTCTCCTGCCAGACCACACCCGGCCGCTCCCGCTGCCGCTCGGGTGGATCGCCTTCCTGCTCGGTGCGTCGGCCTTCCCCTACTCCATCGTGAAGTTCCTCGATGCATCCAACGTCG
>JABMPV010000402.1 GCA_013202595.1 bacterium | reverse complement strand
GGCGCCGATCGATGCCATCAGGCAGTCGTCGACCCACTCTGTGACCGTCTCATATGGTCCCGTCCTGATGGCGCGCTTGGCCGACTCCGTCAGCAGTGGCCGAAGGAGGCGATCGGGCGAGGGCAGCGCCAGGAGGATCAGGCGCCGCACGCCGGCTCTCATCTCCAGATCTCGTTCGCCCGGAGTGGCCAGCAGTCGGATTGCCACAGAGTCGCGCTCATCGATCAGAGCCGGGTATACGGTGGCTCGATGGCCGGGCTCTCCGATCTCCACGGACGGTGGGAGCTCACCGAAGTCCCACGCAGTCAGTCCGGTTCTCTCGATTTCATGGCCCGCCGTCGCCACCGTCGCTCTCGCCGCCTCGGCCAGGTGCTCCCGGAGTGCGGCCAGGTCGTCGCCCTCGGCCAGCAGGTCGCCGTCGTCGTCGACCACCCGAAAACGCGGTCTGAGATGGCGGGGCAGGCCGTCGGGGTCGAAGGTGTCGGGAGGTATCGCTGCACCCGAGATCCTCTCGAGTTCGCGGCGCAGAGCCATGGCGAGGCTCCCGCGCCCCGGATCGATGCGTTCCACGACGACGGCGACCGTCTCGGCGATCGGCACGAACTGCTTGCGGAGTGCCTTCGGAAGCGAGCGGATCATCGCCTCGATGACTTCGGCGCGTCTGCCCGGAACGTGCCAGTCGAACACGGAAGGATCCACCCGTTCGAGACCCGAGAGCGGGATGTCGATGGTGGTCCCGTCTGTGGGACTGGCCGGGTCGAACTCGTACTCGAGTGGCATCGCCAGGTCGCCGTGGCGCCACACATCGGGGAACGCCTCGGGATCGATTCCATCTGCAGCCGAATCGATCAGGTCGTCGAGGGTGAGGTCGAGCAGATGCGGCGTCTCCGATCTGACGTCCTTCCACCACCGATCGAAATCCCGTACGGACACGACATCGGCGGGCACCTTCCCATCGAAGACGGCGAACACGTCGTCATCGTCGGCGAGCAGGTCGCTGCGGCGCTCCCGTGCCTCCATCTCGAGGACCTCGGCGATCCGATCGCTGTTGCGGGCGACGAACTCGTGATGGGTGTCCCACTCACCGGCGATCAGAGCGTGACGGATGAACAGTTCTCGCGCCGCCTCAGGATCGGTCTTCCCGATCTGGACGACGCGCTCGGCGGCCAGTGGGATGCCGTACAGGGTCACCGTCTCGCGGGCGACGGCCGAGCCGCGCTCGGCATCCCACCACGGGTCGCTGTACGACCTGATCAGGAGGTGCGCTCCGAGGTGCTCGATCCACTCGACGGGGACCTGTGCCATGCCCCTGGCCCACAGCCGGGTGGTCTCGACGAGATCGGCTGCCATCACCCACTCCGGATTCGCTTTGAAGAGGGTGGAGCCGGGGGCGATCGAGAAGCGGGCGCCCCGGGCGCCGCGGTACTCGTGGCTATTGGGGTCCTTCTTTCCGACGTGCGAGAGCAGGCCGGTCAGGAGTGCCCGATGGATCATCTCGGGGTCGGCCGGCTTGTGGTTGGAGTGGAAGCCGAGGTCCTCGGTGATCTCCCGCAACTGGGTGTGGAGGTCCTGCCATTCACGAACCCGGCGGTAGTCGAGGTACTCGTCGCGGCACATTCTCCTGAACTGGTTGGATGTTCGTTCGCGGCGCTCACCCTTGACGTAGTCCCAGAGGTGCAGCCATGACAGAAAATCGGAAGACGGGTCGCGAAAGCGGGCGTGGAGTTGATCGGCCTGGGTCTCTTTGTCGACCGGCCGGACTCTCGGATCCTGGATGGTGAGGGCGGAAGCGATGACGAGGACCTCACGCAGGCTTGCGTTGCGATCGGCTTCGATCACCATCCGGCCGATCCTGGGATCGAGCGGGAAGCGGGACAGATTGCGCCCTACGGGCGTCAGCCAGCGTGACGTCGCTTCGTTGTCGGAATCGACGGCGTTCAGTTCTTCGAGCAGTGCGACGCCGTCGCGGATGGCTCTGCGATCGGGCGGGTCGAGGAATGGGAACGACTCGATGTCCCCGAGATCGAGTGCCGCCATCTGCAGGATCACCGACGCCAGGTTGGTGCGCAGCACCTCGGGTTCGGTGAACTCCTGGCGCCTTGCGAAGTCGTCCTCGGAGAACAGGCGGATGCAGATGCCCGGCCCCAGTCGCCCGCAGCGGCCGGCCCGCTGGTCGGCCGACGCTCTACTCATC
>JABMPV010000401.1 GCA_013202595.1 bacterium | reverse complement strand
GTTCTCGGCCACGATTTCCGTCGTCGTCGTGGTGGTCTCTGGCGACACCCTGCGCCGGGGGGCACAGGTCGACATGAGGGTGAGGATGAGAAACGACCCGACGGCGACGAGGGTGATGGTGCCTCTGACGACGGGCCTCCGGAAGAAGGGAGGACGTCCTTCCCAGGGATCGTCCGGTCCGATCGGACGGGGCCGTTCGTAGGCCGTCACGCTTGAGCTGTTCGCTGCACCAGAGTGATGTTATTCGGCCGCCGCTGTTTTGCTCGCGTGTGGGACCTCGTCGGGATCTGCTTCGATCTGATCGGGCAGCTCGTCCTCGAGGTGGCGGATGCGGGGGTGCAGCCAACTGGTGATGCCGATGAGCGCGGTGGCGATCCCGGAGATCACCATCATGAGCCCGATCCCGCGGCCGTCGCCGGTTCCGATGATGCTGCCGATCGATCCTGCCAACGATCCGTCGTCGGCCATCAGCGGCTCGAATACGCCGTCGGCGAGAGGCCCGGCAAGGATCATGGCCAGTGGAGCGGCGATCGAGGAGAGGGTGCGGCGGAGCGCGAACACCCGGCCCTGGACGCCGGGAGCGACCTTCGTCTGCCACAGCACCTGGCTGGCTGCGTTGACCACTGGCACCACCAGCATGAGGCCGAATGCGCCCGTGATGATCACAGGCAGCGACGCCTGCCATCCGGTGATCATCACGAACAGTCCAGCGAGAGCGATGCCGAGAGTCGCGGTCCGTATCAACCTCTTCGGGGTCCCGAGGGCCCCGACCGCGACACTGCCGATCAGCATGCCGATTCCCGCCGCCGAGAAGACGCCGCCGGCCGCCCCTTCGTTGGCGAAAGAGACCACGAGGGGGATGAACAGGATGTTGGTGAATGCGAGGACGAAGTTGACCGCTGCGTAGACGAACAGCAGGTACAGCAGGCCGCTGCGATCCTTGAGATAGCGCCATCCCAGTCTGACGTCGTCGAGGACGCTGCCCGATTCGGATCGCTCGGCAGGAGGTGGATTGGGGAACCTGACGGCCATCAGCGTTGCGACTCCGAACACGAACGTGACCACGTCGACGATGAGCACGGCACCGAGACCGAGCGTTGCCAGCAGGGCGCCGGCTATGGCCGGCGCCAGGACCAAGGAGACGGCGTCGTTGGTCTGGACGAGGCCGTTGGCCCGCCCGAGGTGCTTGCGGGGCACCACGAGGGGGAGGGCGGCCATCCATGCAGGGTTCTGGAACGTGTTGGCCACCGACCCCACAGCCACCAGCAGGTACACATGCCACAGTGAGAGAGATCCCGTGAACCACAGCACGGCGATGATCAGCGTCGCCGCCCCCGCGGCCATATCGGAGAGCAGCATGGTGGTCCTGCGGTCCCACCTGTCGACCAGGGCTCCTGCGATGGGGGAGAGGATGGTTGCCGGCAGGGCCATGACCAGAGTGATCATCGAGAGGCTGGTCACGGAATCCGTCTCGAGGTACACCCAGAAGAGCAGGGCGAAGCCGGTCACCCCGGTGCCGGTCACCGAGACGAGTTGCCCGATCCACACGATGAAGAACGTCCGCATGGAGCGCCCTTCACCGTTGGAGGCCGGGGATTCGGCGGTCTCGATCTGGTCGGTCACATCCACTCCCACGACGGTTGCAGCAACCCTAGCATCACGATGACATCATTGTGATGTCATGGCGACTACGGACCCTGCTCCCGCCCTGCGGCCGGCCGGTCGAGGGCTCAGGGAGTGAAACTCTGCTGGATCAGATTGCACCCGCGCTCGGTCGGTGTGAAGTCCTGGACGGGCGCCTGGCACTGGATCTTGTAGAGGACGTCGCCGATCACGAATGCGGTCAGCCTGTTGGTCAGGTCCTGGCCGCGGACGGGCGAGTCGATGAAGTACGTACGGGCCGAGTGCCCGGCGACCGTGACGTCGGAACTACCGGTCAGCGTGCCCTGGGCTGCCTCGGCGACCTGTGCCATGACGGGATCGAATTGGGCTACGAGGAACGCCCGCTCTTCGTCTTGGGGGATGGAGATCGTGATGCGGTCGGCCTGCACCGACGCCCCGATGAGATTGCCGCTGGTCTGGTCGAGGTTGCCCACTCCGACGAAGTCGATGGTGTTGACGTCGCCTACCTGGGTCTCGACGGTGAGTCCGGGGATCTCGTTCCATGCTGCGGGGTAGTCGAAGGAGAACCCTGCAGCCGAACTGTTGAAGCTCTGTGGTAGCGGGGCGGTGGTGCGCAGAACGTCGTCGTCGTCGCCACAGGCAGCGATCAGGACGGTTATCAGCAGTAGGGCGGTGAGGTTGCGGCGAAGCACGTTGGCCTCCATGGGAGCGGTCGGGACCATCTTTGCGCATCCTCGTAACGGGTGCGTCGGTTGTCTGGACAGTAGCCCACCAATCGAACATATGTTCGATTGGTGGGCTAC
>JABMPV010000400.1 GCA_013202595.1 bacterium | reverse complement strand
TCTCCAGCGTGGCCAGGGCTGTGGCCACGGCCTCGTCGGCATTTTCGAGATCGACAAACAAGGCTCCTGCTAGAGGAAAGCCAAAAATGATAGTTTTCGATCACGTATCGAAAGTGTTTCCCGGCAATGTTGTAGCTGTCCAGGATCTATCCCTGGAGGTTTCGGAAGGGGAGACCCTTGTCCTGCTCGGAAGCAGTGGCTCGGGAAAAACCACTACGCTCAAGATGATCAACAGGCTCATAGAACCTACCAGCGGAACCATCACCATCGACGGCCGCAATATCTTAGAGCAGGATCCCGTGCAGTTGCGGCGTTCCATTGGCTATGTGTTCCAGGGGATCGGCCTTTTTCCTCACATGACCGTGCTCGAAAACACTGAGATAGTGACGCGTCTACTCGGCTGGTCCGTTTCGAAGCGCCAAGATCGGGCTCGAGAGCTCTTGGAACTCGTGGGCTTGCCTCCCGACCAGTTCGCGCAACGCTTCCCCGATGAACTCTCCGGGGGGCAACGACAGCGGGTGGGCGTGGCACGTGCCCTTGCGGCCGACCCGGCCTATCTGCTGATGGATGAGCCCTTTGGGGCGGTGGACGCACTAACCCGGGACACGCTTCAGCAAGAGCTGCTGTCGCTTAAGACGCGACTCGGAAAGACCATCGTTTTTGTCACCCACGACCTCTTCGAGGCCCTGACTCTCGGCGACCACATCGCCATACTCCACGAAGCGCGCTTGGAACAGGTGGGCACCAAGCAAGAAGTGATTACAAACCCGGCGACGCCATTTGTCCGCGAGCTCTTTGCCAAACCCGCCGAGCAACTTGCCACGTTAAGGGAGGCGAAGTAATGGACCAGAGCTGGGCAACATTTCTCGTTGAACGACTCCCTGAACTGTGGGTGCGGACGGGCGAGCATATCATGCTGACCGGTGCCTCCACGGGGATCGCTATTTGCGTTGGGGTGCCTCTTGGCATTCTGGCAGCACGCGCGCGCCGGTTGCGCGGTCCATTGCTTGGGGCCATTGGCATTCTCCAGACCGTGCCGAGTCTGGCGATGCTGGCCATCCTTCTTACTCTGACGCAGAAAATCGGCGCGGTGCCGGCCGTCATCGCACTCGTCTTGTATGCACTGCTGCCCATCGTCAGGAACACACTGACCGGTCTCCAAGGCGTCCCGGACGACGTCCTGGAAGCGGCTCGCGGCATTGGCATGACCGAACGCCAAAAACTCTGGATGGTGCAAATGCCGTTGGCGCTCCCTGTCATTGTCGCAGGCATCCGCACGGCCGCCGTAGTGGGGGTGGGTATTGCTACTCTCTCCGCGTTCATCGGCGCGGGTGGCCTTGGACAATTCATCAATCGTGGACTGGCCCTCTCGAACACATCTCTTATTATGCTCGGCGCTATTCCGGCGGCGCTCCTTGCCCTGTTTGTCGATTTCGCGATTGTCGCAACTGAATGGGGCCTCCGCCCCGTGCACCAGATCGACAGCGGCACACTCAAGGCGAAACTCAAGCCGGCCGCCCTGGTCCTTCCGCCGCTGCTTATTGCCCTTGGATTCGTCGCATACCTGTATCCATTAAACAATAGCTCCTCCCAGCGGGCTGCGGCACAAAGGCACTCCGGCACGATCCGCGTGGCGTCCAAGAATTTCACCGAGCAACTAATTCTTGGTGAACTGATGGCGCAACTCATCGAGACGCATACCGACCTGGCGGTGGACCGCAGGTTCAATCTCGGCGGCACCATGATTTGCCATGGTGCACTGACCAGTGGGGAGGTCGATCTCTACGCCGAGTACACCGGTACCGGGTTGACAGCCGTGCTGAAGCAGGACGCCATTTCGGATCCTGATGAAACTCTTCGCGTAGTACGAGAAGGATATCGGCAACGCTTCAATGTCGAATGGCTTGAACCTCTCGGCTTCAACAACACCTATGCCATCACCGTGCGCAGGGAGGATGCAAGACGCCGTGGCTGGCGAACTATCTCGGACCTCTTGGCGGAGGCCGGCTCGTTGCGGGC
>JABMPV010000028.1 GCA_013202595.1 bacterium | reverse complement strand
TTCATCAAGTGTGAAGCCGATCGCAGGGCCACGCTGCGTGGCCGCCGCCAGATCATGCTGGACGACTCCGATGTCCACCATCACCGCCATTCGAAGGCGGCAGTGGGCGCCATAGCTGCGATGGCCATCAACGACCCGGCTGTGTTCGTGTCGGTCGACGCCAAGCATCAGGGCCCCCACGGTGGCGGTCCGGCCATTGCCATCGTCGACGTGGGTGAGTAGGGCGGTATCGCGAGACATGTCATGTGTAACCGCCGACCCCGGTGGAAACGCGACCGGGGCCGTCGTCCGGGGAGCGTCGGTGTGACTGTGGTCGTCGAGGCCACGGGCCTGCCGGTGCGCTGATCCCGATGATGGGCTCCGCGGTCGAGTCACCTGCGCGTTCTGACGTGCGGGTCCGCGCGGTGGCGAGCATGGCGATCCGGGATGTGGTGACGGCACCCATGGGGAGGGCTCTCGTCCTCGGCGGGTCCAGCCACGCGGTCTGGCTCGATGCGGGTGATGAGGTGATCGTGGTCTCCACAGCGGATGCGACCCGGCTGCCCAACGGTGTGGAGATCCCCCTCGATGCGGCGACGCTGCCATTTGATCGCGTTCGCCACGGGGAGTTGGCTGCCGTCGGGTCGGGCCGAATCGAACTGGCAGGGCTGTCGGTCGAGGTGGCCCGCTGGTGGGATCCAAGGCCTGCACTCCCTCGAGTGACGGTTGGGGCGCTCTGGAGGGCGATCAGCTGGCTTCCCGGGTCTGTGGAGGGAATCGACCCTGCACCGATGCGAGCGTCGCTGTGCGCCGGCTCACCGTCGGGGCTTCTCGCTGCAGCAGAGAGCCTCCTGGGACGCGGTCCCGGCCTCACACCCGAGGGCGACGACTACGTCGCGGGGATCGCGGCCGCGACGCGCGCACTTGGAGGCGCCGCAGCCCATCCCTTTGCCGTGCGCCTGATCGATGCGATCGAGGTGCCACTGATCTCGATGGCCCGGCGCCGCACGACGACGTTCTCGGCCGACCTCATCCGGTACGCCGTGAACGGCGGTGTGGCTGCGCCCGCCGGCGCATTCCTGCGTGCTCTCGCCGGCCGAGGCGATGTCGGCGAGAGTCATCGCGCCCTGCTCGATGTCGGCCACAGTTCGGGGCCGGCCCTCGCTGCGGGGATGGTGCTCGCTGCCCATTGTCTCGTCATTTCCCACGCCCATCACTTTGGAGGTGACCAGTGATCTCTCGAGTGGAGATACACCCCGGCCGCTATCACGACTCGGTCAGACTGATGCAGGCAAGCAAGGCGCTCCAGGGCGTCGCCGGTGTCACCGACGCCCTCGTGGCGATGGCCACCGAACTCAACCTCGGTCTCCTCGCAGACATGGGGTTCGACATGGACGCCGTATCAGTCGCCGGGCCGAACGATCTCCTGCTGGCAGTGCGCGCCGAGACGGAGGATGCCATCGCAGCTGCCCATGCCGTGCTCGACGACGCCCTCACGCACAAGATCGCTCCTTCGGGCGGCCTCGATGGCCCGGACCCGAAGACCTCCTGCTCTGCCGCGGACCGCAACAGCGCCAACGTCGTCTTGCTCTCGGTTCCGGGCGAGCACGCATTCGTCGAGGCGATGGAAGCATTGGTGACCGGCCGCCACGTCATGATCTTCAGCGACAACGTGCCGATCGACCAGGAGGTGACTCTCAAGGAGTTCGGCGTAGCCAACGAGCTCCTGGTGATGGGGCCCGACTGCGGCACTGCGATCGTCAACGGCCTCGGGTTGGGATTCGCCAACGCCATGCGGCCGGGGTCTGTGGGAATGGTCGGTGCCTCGGGCACCGGCATCCAGCAGATGTGCTGTCTGCTCGACGACGCGGGCGTCGGGGTTCGACATGCCCTCGGCACGGGCAGCCGCGATCTCTCAGAGGACGTCGGGGCGATCGCCACGCTGCAGGCACTCGCGGCCCTGGATCGTGACCCGTCGATCGAGGTGATCGTCGTCATCTCCAAGCCGCCGGCCCCGGCGGTGGCCGACCGGGTTCGTGCCGCGGCGGCCGCGTGCACGACGCCTGTGGTGGTCACGTTCATGGGCGAAACGACGCTGGAGGAGGGCGCCGGCGAGGTCCTGGCCCTTCTCGGTGTGGCGGCTCGGACCTACGGGTCCTGGGAAGCCGTCCAGGACGACCATCGCCCAGGGCTCCTCCGCGGCCTGTTCTCGGGAGGCACCTTGCGCGACGAGGCCCGGTTCGTGGCCATGCCCGCGCTCGGCGAGATCGGAAAGAAGGAAGCCGACCCCGGTCACACCTTTATCGATTACGGCGACGACGAATACACGAGGGGCAGGGCCCACCCGATGATCGACCAGACCGTGCGGATCGATCGGCTCGACGCCGCGGCGGCCGATGAGTCGGTGGGGGTGATCCTCATGGACGTGGTGCTCGGGTACGGCTCCAATGCCGATCCGTCGGCAGAACTGGTGCCCTCGATCGAGCGGGCCGTGGCGGCGGGAGCCGCCGTGGTGGTGTCGCTCTGTGGCACGAGAGGTGATCCACAGGACAGGGACAGGCAGGCAGATCGCCTGCGTTCCGCGGGTGCTTCGGTCTGGCTGTCCAACGCAGCCGCCGCGCGAGAAGCAGCCCGCCTGGCAACGACAAGGACGACAGCATGAGCGACCTCAGCCAACTCCTCGATTCCGATCCCGTTGTCGCGACTGCGGGAACCGAAATGCTGGCGGAGTCGATCGAGCAGCAAGGCTCGATGGTGTCCCGAGCCGATTGGAGCCCGCCGTACCCCGGCACAGAGCGGGCGCTGATCGCGCTGGCCGCCGACGGAAGGATGCCGGCGGCCAACTCCACAGCAATCGATCGGATGATGTCGGTGCGCCCGAGCCTCGTCGATGTGCGAGTGGCCCGGGACGTCTTCGGCGACATGACCGACCACACCCTGTTCCACGCCGGCCCGCCCCTCGAGTGGGAGCGTGCCAGTGGGCCGATGCGCGGGGCGATCATCGGAGCGATGCTCTATGAGGGTCTGGCGGACGACCCCGACGATGCGGCCGCTCGAGCGGCGCGTGGAGAGATCGAACTGTCTCCGTGCCATCACCACGGCGCGGTCGGGCCGATGGCCGGTGTCACCTCGCCTTCCATGCCGGTTGCCGTGGTCGCAGATGCAGCAGGTGATGGTGTCTCGTACTCGACTCTGAACGAAGGCCTCGGCAAGGTGCTGCGCTACGGCGCGTTCGCCCCCGAGGTGATCGATCGGCTGCGATGGATGGATGGCGTACTGGGTCCCGTGCTCGGTGCCGCACTGCGCAGCGGCGGGCCGATCGACCTCAGGTCGCTGATCGCCCAGGCACTGCAGATGGGCGATGACGGCCACAACCGCAATCGGGCCGTCACGTCGCTGTTCCTCAGGACCATCGGCGGCGTCTTGGTGGACGGCACGGACGCTCCGGTCGCTCAGAGGCAGGAGGTCTTCGATTTCATCGAGGGCAACGACCATTTCATGCTCAACCTGGTGATGGCCGCTGGCAAACTGGCCTCCGACGCTGCTGCAGGGGTCGCGGCTTCGAGCCTCGTCACCGTCATGGCCAGGAACGGAACCGACTTCGGGGTCCGCTTGTCGGGGACGGGGGATCAGTGGTTCGTCGCCCCGGCGCCACCGGTGGACGGCCTCTATCTGGGCAGCTTCACAGAGGACGACGCCAGCCCCGACATCGGCGACTCGACGATCACCGAGACCGTCGGACTCGGCGGGTTCGCCATGGCGGCGGCACCGGCCATCGTCGGATTCGTCGGCGGCACGGCTGCGGGTGCGGTCCGCCGGACGCTCGCCATGTATGAGATCACCATGGCCGAGAACGACGCCTACCAGATCCCGATGCTCGAGTTCAGGGGCACACCGACGGGCATCGACGCGGCGAAGGTGGTGCGCACAGGAGTGCTGCCTCAGATCAACACGGGTGTTGCCGGGAAGGTCCCCGGCACCGGCATGGTCGGCGCCGGTCTGGTCGAGGCGCCCATCGAGTGCTTTGCCCAGGGGATCGATGCTCTCGCCGGGAGTCTGACCGAATGATCCTGCATGGTGAACAGTTCACGCCGAATTCGCCCGGGGTTCGGCATGAGGTGACAATGACGGCCCGGGCCACTTTCCCTATCGTGAACAGCCAGGAGGCGACGGGAGGGGACCCCGCACGAGATTGCAGCGGTCCCGCGACCTGATCCTGACCCGAACCAGAAGGAGTTGACAGCCGATGTCCGTCGACTTGGAGAAGATCCTTCGACCGGTGGACTCACCGATGAAGCCGTACGAGCCCAAGTACATGATGCTCGCAAGCGGTGAAGCGGTGGTCGTCCGCCAGGTCTTCAGGGATGAGATCCCCGACCTGCTCAAGCACGTCGAACCGCTGCTCCATGTGGAGCGCGACTACTACGACGTCGTCGCAGCCCGGGTGTACGCCGAACTCCTCGGCTACTACCAACACCGCTTCCAGGACCAGTATGTGCTCGCACTGCAGGTCAATGGTGAACTGGCTGCGATCGTCAACGGTCGCCAGGTGACCCCCAAGCTGGGCCTGTCGCTGCACACCCTCGCCCTGCGCAGGGGTCTGCGGATCGGCGCCCACGGCTTCGCCGCAAAGATGCAGTACCACATCGACGACCTCGGCCATGACGAGGTCCTCGTCGTCGCAGAGTCCCCGATCGGATTCAGGCGCTGGATGATCGAGTACAAGCTCGAGAAGCGCTTCGACGTGCCTCATGAACTCGGTGGAGTGCCCTCATGGGCGCTGACCAGGGAGCTGTTCGACAGGGTTCGCTCCAAGCTGGTCGTGGGTCGGCGCCCGGTGCCTGCGGACATCCTGGAGAAGGCCATGGAGAAGATCCTCCCGCCGTCCGATCCTCCGACGCCTCCGGCCGATCCGCTGGCAGCGACCCGCGCCATGTACGACGCGACCGCCACGGCGCTCGTCCAGCAGCGATGGGAGATGGAGAAGGGTGCCCAGGATGCGTGACGTCTACGTAGCCGGTATCGGCATCACCACCTTCACCCGATTGGAGTTCCCGCTCTCGGAGATAGCTGCGTACGCGTCGATGATGGCGCTGAAGGATGCCGGCGTCACCGAGGTCGACCAGTTGTACGTCGCCAACATGGGCGCAGCCAGGGTCAACCACCAGACGGCGCTCGCCAGCGCGGTGGCCGACAGTCTCAGCCTGCTGCCCGCCGGGGCGGCGGCCATCGAGAACGGTCCCGCATCAGGGGCAGCAGCCATCAAGGCCGGCTTCCAGGCAGTGGCGTCCGGCATGGACGATGTGGTCCTGGTCACCGGAGTCGAGCGGATGCGCGAGGTCAACAACCTCGAGGCCACCGACTTCGTCGCGACGCTGACCCATCCGCTCACCGAGTACATCTACGGAGTGACTCTGCCGGCCCACGCGGCGATGTTCGCCCGCCTGTACATGGAGAAGTACGGGGTGACCGAGCGTCACCTGGCCATGGTGGGGGTCAAGAACCAGAACGCGGCTCTCAACAACGAGTGGGCCCATCTCCAACAGGAGATCACGATCGAGGGCATCCTCGACTCTCCCGAGGCGATGACCAACAACCCGTTCGTGGCAGAGCCCCTGCGGTTCTTCGACGCATGTCCCGTATCCGACGGCGGTGCGGCCCTCATCCTGGTCTCCAAGGAGAAAGCGCAGGAACTGGGCGGGCCGATGATCAGGATCTCCGGCGTCGGCCAGGCCACCGATACCCACGCCGTCTTCGAGCGCGAGGAACCGACCGATCTGCTCGCCGTCCGCAAGGCGGCCAAGGATGCGTTCGATATGGCCGGTCTGACACCGGACGATGTGGACGTCGCCGAACTCCATGACGCCTTCACCATCCTCGAGATCGCTGAGAGCGAAGAGGTGGGGTTCTTCCCCAAGGGTGAGGGCCACATCGCGCTCGAGAAGGGCGAGACGGCGCTCGGAGGGCGAATCCCGATCAACGTGGGCGGTGGGCTCAAGGGCCGCGGCCACCCGGTCGGCGCCACCGGCGTCGCCCAGGCATGGGAGATCGTCACCCAGTTGCGTGGCGACGGCGGCAAGCGCCAGGTCGACGGCGCCAAGGTGGGCTTCACCTGCAACTTCGGCGGATTCGGCAACAACGTCGTATGTCTCACGTTCGTGAGGGAGGACTGATGGCACGCGAGATCTACGCGTACAAGTGCCGCCTGTGCGGGACGATGCACTATCCGTTCCGTATGGTGTGCAAGGAATGCAAGGCAAACGACTTCTTCGAGTTCGACCCGGTTCCGCTCCCGAAGAGTGGCACCTTGCTGACCCACACGACCGTCTACAACCTGCCCGCGCAGTACGAGGTCGCGACGCTCGGCCTCGGCGTGGTCGAGCTAGAGAATGGCATGAGGATGCTCGGTCAGCTAAACATAGAGCAGCCAAAGATCGGCATGGCCGTGACCGGCACCGTGGAAGTAGTGCGCAAGGAGACGTACGACGACTTCTACGGGATGGTGTTCACGGCTGCGTAGCGGCCCGAGAGGCCGCGGGAGGGGAGCCAATGACGCGGAGACGGAGAGAGATCATGAGGTCTCGCCGCCGATCGCCGAGTCGGGGCACCCCTTTCGGGACATACATGACAGTGGCCCACTGCACTGGTCATCATCGGGTCGCTGACCCGCCAAGCAAGCAAGAGAACCACCCTCATCCGAGGGTGGTTCTTGCATCTAGGGGATGAGAGGAAGGTAGATGCAACTCACTATGCAGAAGAAGGTGGTGCTGGGACTCCAGCACACCATCGCGATGTTCGGGGCAACGGTCCTTGTACCGCTGCTGACCGGGCTCAACCCGTCGGTGGCGCTCCTGGCCGCCGGCGTCGGGACATTGCTGTTCCATCTGGTCACCAAGCAGATGGTCCCTGTGTTCCTCGGATCGTCGTTCGCGTTCATCCCACCGATCGTCCTGGCGGTCGACCGCGGCCTGTCATGGGCCTCGATCGGCGCGGGCATCGTCGGCGCAGCAGTGCTGTACCTGGCGATGTCTCTGGTCGTGACGTTCGTCGGCTCCGATGTCATTCGGCGGGTGTTCCCACCGATCGTCACCGGTCCCGTCATCGTGGTCATCGGCATTACCCTGGCCCCTGTGGCCATCGGCATGGCCGAGAGCTCATGGTGGCTGGCAATCGTGACCCTGGTGGCGACCCTGGTCGCAGCGATCTTCTTCAAGGGTCTGTTCAAGATGCTCCCGATTCTCACGGGGGCGATCGTCGGCATCCTGGCCGGTTGGATCTTCCTGGACGGGTTCACGTGGAGCCTCGTCGGGTCGGCCGACTGGGTCGGGCTTCCCGACTTCACCTGGGGTCTCGGCGACATCCAGTGGGAGGCGATCGCACTGATCGCACCGATCGCGTTCGTGACGATGATCGAGCACGTCGGCGATATCCTGGCCAATGGCCGTGTGGTGGGTAAGGACTTCTTCAAGGAGCCCGGACTGCACAGGACCCTGCTCGGCGATGGTCTTGCGACCATGTTCGCCGGCCTGGTCGGTGGCCCGCCGAACACCACGTACTCGGAGAACACCGGTGTTCTCGCGGTGACAAAGGTCTACGACCCGATGATCATCCGCATCGGCGCAGTGTTCGCAATCCTCCTCGGTCTCGTCCCGAAGCTGGCTGCGATCCTGCAGTCCATCCCCGTGGCGGTCCTCGGTGGCCTGTCGATCATCCTGTTCGGCATGATCGCTTCGGTCGGCATGAGGACCCTCGTGGAGGCGGAGGTCGACTTCAAGAAGAGCCGCAACATGATCGTTGTCGGTCTCATCCTGGTCTTCGGCCTCGGAGTATCGGGTCTGTCCAGTCAGTTGGCGATCGGCGACGTCGCGATCTCCGGTCTCGCTCTCGCAGCGGTGATCGGCGTCGTGGCGAACCTGATCCTCCCCATGAGCGAAGAAGACGACGAGGTTGTGACCGGCTGACAGCCCTGTCGACATACACTCTGAGAGGGAGCCGGCGCATGCCGGCTCCCTCTTCGTGTGGGGTCCCCGTGTCGGGGCGAAATCGGCCCGGTGGTACCCTCTCCGCTCGCCTCCATCAGGACTGAGGACATGGCCGGCTACGACCACGAGACCATCGAACGGACCTGGCAGCAGCGCTGGGCCGAGGAGGGGACCTTCGAGGTCCTCAACCCCGGTGCCCCCGGCTTCGATGCGTCGCGCCCCAAGATCTACGTGCTCGACATGTTCCCCTATCCCTCGGGTGAGGGCCTGCACGTCGGCCACCCGCTGGGGTACATCGGCTCCGACATCTACTCG
>JABMPV010000399.1 GCA_013202595.1 bacterium | reverse complement strand
TGCGGCCCTGCGCGCCACCCGCTGGGCAGTCGGCTGCGGGGTCGTGACGACGACCGTCTGGGACCTCGGCAGGAACTGGCTCAGCGAGATGGCGACGTCTCCCGTGCCCGGAGGCATGTCGATGAGCAGGAACTCCGGTTCGTCCCAATACACATCGGAGAGAAACTGCTGGAGAGCCTTGTGCAGCATTGGCCCCCGCCACACCACGGCCTGATCGGGGCCGACGAAGAAGTCCATGGAGATCGCCCTGACCCCATGCGCCCTCGGCGGGATGATCAGCTCGCCGATGGCCATCGGCGGATGCTCCATTCCGAGCATCTTCGGAATGGAAAAGCCCCACACGTCGGCGTCGATCACCGCCACGTCGTGGCCGGCACGGTCGAGCGCCACCGCGGTGTTGGCGGTGACAGAGGACTTGCCGACGCCGCCCTTGCCGCTGGCGATCGTGATGACCCGGGTGGATGACCCGACGCCTCCCGGGAGGTCGGGACGACCCTCGGTGAGCTGCACGGCCAAAGCCTCCTGCTCGGTGCCGTCCATGATCAACACGTCGATCGACACCTCACCCACCCCGTCGATGGATTTGGCCGCGGCGGCGATCGCAGGTCCGAGGTCGTGACCGGGCCACGGCGGTGCGGGGACAGCGAGTTCAATCTTCACCTCACCCGTGGGAGAGACATCTACGGATCGCACCATCCCGGCATCGCCGATCGGGCGACGGAGATCGGGATCGACGACGGCTTCGACGACTGAAGTGACGGCTGATCGATCAGGCACGGGGCTCCTGGCTTGGGGTGGCTCAGAATAACCCTGACGGGACGCCTACTCTCCAGCCCGAGATGAGATCCACCGACTTCGAACATACTCTCGGAGACCTCGCCACTTCGTTGGGCGATCCAACCCGGCGCGGCATCTTCGTCAGCGTGCGCGAGTCGGCCGATCCTCTGTCTGCGGGCCATATCTCGAAGTCCTTCGACATCCATCCCAATGTCGCCCGACATCACCTGGATCACCTCGTGGAAAGTGGTTACCTGCGGGTCAGCCGGCGAGCCGTCCCCTCGGGCACCGCGGGCCGGCCGGCCAAGCACTACGAAGCCACGAACAAGGAGATCCTGGTCTCCTACCCCGCTCGCCGCTACGACCTCCTCGCCGAGCTCCTCGTGCGGGTCGTGGAGCGGATCGCTCCGGATGACGGTCCGGCGATCGCAGAGGAGATCGGGCGGGAGTACGGACGGACGCTCGCCGCCGAGATCGGGACCCCGGCCGAGCCCGAATCGGCCGCAGCCCTCTCATCGGTCGCCAGGGCGATGATGGGCGTCGGGTTCGAGATGGCGCCCGATGAAGGAGACCGCTTCCTGCTGACCAGCCACTGCCCATTCGGCACCGCGGCCACCAACCACCCCGAAGTCGTATGTCGCCTCGACCAGGGGATCGTCCGCGGCCTGCTGAGTGAGATCGGCACCGACGAGAGCCGCTCGGCCACGGTCACACCCCACGCCGATCCCGAAGTCGCCTGCATCACAGAAGTCGATCCCTCTACCTGACGCCCACCCGGGGGTCACAGCGTCGGTATCCTCGCCGTGGCCCACCAGGAGACGACATGAACCCGATCCATGACCCCTTCGGCGCTCGCGCGGAGATCGACACCCCCCTCGGCACCAGAGTGGTCTACCGCCTCGACGCGGTGAAGTCCTTCGGTGATGTCGACAGCCTCCCCTATTCCATCAAAGTTCTCCTCGAGGCGGCCCTGCGGACCCACGACGGCCACACGGTGCAGGACGAAGACGTCCAGGCACTCGCCGGCTACGACGCATCCAAGGTCGCGCAGACCGAGATCGCCTTCCGTCCGGGCAGGGTCGTGCTCCAGGACTTCACGGGCGTCCCCGCCGTGGTGGACCTGGCAGCCATGAGGTCGGCCATCGTCAGGATGACCGGCGACCCGGCATCGGCCGCCAAGGTGAATCCCCTCGTGCCCGCCGACCTGGTCATCGACCACTCTGTGCAGGTCGACGCATTCAACTCGCGGATCGCGCTCCGGCTCAACAGTGAGAAGGAGTTCGAGCGCAACCGGGAGCGCTACGAGTTCTTGAAATGGGGCCGCCAGGCTTTCGACAACTTCAGCGTCGTTCCCCCGGCAACCGGCATCGTCCATCAGGTCAACCTCGAGTACCTGGCAAAGGTGGCCTGGGACGACGGCACGGCCATCTACCCCGACAGCCTGGTCGGCACCGACAGCCACACCAC
>JABMPV010000398.1 GCA_013202595.1 bacterium | reverse complement strand
CCAGACGTTCGAGGATGTCGACCGCGGACTCGTCGACAAAGATCGCCGAACCGGACTCCGCTGTCACCCGCCGCACCTGGAGGTCGTCGGTCACGGGACCGCCGGCCAGTGGTTGGGCGATGACCACGTTGATGGTGCCCACGACCAGCACAGCGAGCCCGAACAGGACGATGCTGTGGAGCAGGGCGAGGCGGAAGCGGATCGACCTGGCCCAGATGGGAATCTGCATCATGACACCAGGCGGTAGCCCGACCCGATGATCGTCTCGATCGCCTCGGGAAGGCCGGCCGTAGCCAACTTGCGGCGGAGCTTGCTGATGGTGACGCGCACCGTGTTGCTGAACGGGTCGAGGCTCCCGTCCCACACGTGATCCAGAAGTCGATCGGTCGCGAGCACTTCACCCGGGTGCGCCATGAAGTACCGCAGCAGCGTGAACTCCCTCATGGTCAGGTCGATCACCTCACCGTCGACCTGAGCTTGCCGCTTCGCCGCATCGAGGACAATGGCACCGACGGTGAAGCGCGCGCCCGTGTGAGTGCCCCCCCCGCCGCGACAGTGCGCGCATCCTTGCTAGCAGTTCGGCGAGGGCGAACGGCTTGACGAGGTAGTCGTCGGCACCGTCGTCGAGGCCGGCAACGCGGTCATCGAGGGCGTCTCGAGCGGTCAGCATGATCACCCGCGGCATCTCTGCGCCATCGGTCAGAAACTCACCTGAGCGCACTCTCCTGCATACATCGCGGCCGTCTCCGTCGGGGAGATTGAGATCGAGGCAGATGATGTCGTAGGCAGTCCTGGACATCGATGTGACGGCTTCGGCGGCCCGGTGAGCGATATCCACGGCGTATCCATCACGGCGCAGGCCACGCGCGATCGCATCCGCCAGATCCCTTTCGTCCTCCACCACCAACACGCGCATCCGGGCTCCCATCACTGCGCCGGTCCCACGTTACGCCGGTCGGCACTTTGCGTCCGGCGATGGCCCTCCTGAGGTGAGGATTTCGGCCCTACTGATGATGCTGGACGCGGAGGAACATGTGTCCTAGCGTCCGAGAATCACACATACCCGGAAGGGGTTCTTTCGTGGCCGAAATGACAAAGGTGGATGAGGATCTCAACCCCCATCACATCGCGTATCAACAGTTCATGGAAGCCGTGCCCTTTGCCGACGATCTGACCGGGTGGCGAGGCGTCAGCCACTGGCTCTTCCAACCCGAACGGGTCGTCCGGGTGGTGCTCCCCGTGATGATGGACGACGGTTTCGTCCACACCTTCGAGGGGTACCGGGTCCTCCACAACACAGCACGTGGTCCCGGCAAGGGTGGCTTCAGGTTCTTCCCACACGTCGACGAGGACGAGGTCAAGGCCCTCGCCACATGGATGACGTGGAAGTGCGCCATCGTCGACGTCCCCTTCGGCGGCGCCAAGGGTGGGGTCCAGTGCAATCCCAGAGAGATGTCAGACGCCGAACTCGCCCGCCTGACACGGCGGTACATCGTCACCCTGGGTGACACCATCGGGCCACACACCGACATCCCCGCCCCCGACATGTACACCAACGAGAAGACCATGGCCGTGGTGTACGACACCTATCACATGATGCACCCGGGGTCGAACAGCCTCGGAGTGGTCACCGGAAAGCCGCTCGAATTGGGTGGCAGCCTCGGCAGAAGCGCCGCAACCGCACAGGGGTGCGCGTTCTCGGCGGAGCGATTCATCGAGAACGGCGGAGTGCCCGGCCTCGACTCGATCGAGGGAGCCACCGTCTCCATCCAGGGCTTCGGGAACGCCGGCCGCTACGCCGCAAGCATCTTCAGGGACATGGGTGCCACCATCGTCGCAGTCAGCGACTCTCGGGGCGGCATCTACGACCCTTCGGGTCTGGACATCGATGCGGTCGTCGAGCACAAGGGCTCCACCGGTTCGGTGGTCGACTTCCCCGGAACCAAGCAGATCGGGGTCAAGGAGACATTGGAGATCCCCTGCGACATCCTGATCCCGGCGGCACTCGAGAATCAGATCACCCTGGAGAACGCCGACAAGGTCAACACCAAACTGGTCGTCGAGGCCGCCAACGGCCCGACATCTCCGGCTTCGGATCGCATCCTCTTCGACAAGGGCATCGTGGTGCTCCCCGACATCCTCGCCAACTCCGGCGGCGTGTGCGTTTCGTACTT
>JABMPV010000397.1 GCA_013202595.1 bacterium | reverse complement strand
GTGGTGGGGTGTGGCCGGTCCACTGTGTTCGGGATACCTGGGGAGCGGCATTCCACCCTGGATTGGATATCGACTCCGATCCCGACGTCGTGCGCAAAGGGACGTCGGGAGAGGACGGGTATTCCGGATTCTCCATGGCCGACCCCGGAGACGCCGGTGCCGAACCGAGATCGACCGGCCTGGACACCATCCTGCGCGATCTTGGTGTCACCAGGGTCGTGATCGCTGGCCTGGCCACCGATTACTGCGTCAAGGAGACGGCTCTGGACGGACGGCGACTCGGCTTCGATGTCACCGTGCTCGCAGAGTGCATCGGCGCCGTCGATATGGAACCCGGTGATGGCGATCGGGCGATTGCCGCCATCGTGGCTGCAGGAGCGGAGATCGGCTAGCCACATGCCGTGGGTCACAGATTCCTCCGCCGCGATGCTGGTCGACCTCTACGAGGTCACGATGGCCGCCGCCTACCGGGCCGAGGGGATCGACGAGGAACCTGCCGCTTTCGAGTTGTGGGTTCGTTCGCTCCCAGCGCATCGCAACTTCCTGGTTGCCTCGGGGATCGACGATGCCATCGACTTCCTCGACTCTTGGCAGTTCGATGCTGACGCGATCGGCTACCTCGAGAGCCTCGACCGCTTCGATCCACAGTTTCTGAAGAGCCTGGCCGGCATGGGCTTCGACTGCGACGTGTCGGCGGTGCAAGACGGCACCATTGTCTTCGGCTCCGAACCGCTCATCAGGGTGAGCGGCCCACTGCTTCAGGCTCAGATGGTCGAGACCTTCCTCCTCAATGCCGTGGGTTTCCAGACCATGGTCGCCTCCAAGGCCGCCAGGGTCCGACTCGCCACCGGGGACACACCATTCGCCGACTTCGGCGCTCGCCGCGCCCACGCAGCGGACGCCGCGCTGAAAGGGGCAAAGGCTGCTTTCGTCGGCGGAGCCTCCTCCACGTCGCTCGTCCTCGCAGGCAGGGAGTACGGGATACCGGTGAGCGGCACCATGGCGCACTCATATGTGCTGGCGCACGACTCCGAGCGAGACGCCTTCCTGGCCTTCGCCAGGCAGTTCCCCCTCGATGCGGTACTGCTCATCGACACCTACGACACCGCAGACGGAGCACGGATTGCGGCCGAGGTGGCCACGACGTTGGCAACCGAAGGAATCTCCATTCGCGGGGTACGCCTCGACAGTGGCGACCTCGCCTCATTGGCCCACGAGGTACGCGGCATCCTCGATGACGCAGGTCACGATGAGATCAGCATCTTCGCATCGGGTGGCCTCGACGAGCACTCCATCGCAGCCCTGAAGTCTGCGGGCGCTCCTATCGACGCCTACGGGGTGGGCACGTCGATGACCGCCAGCATCGATGCCCCCCACGTCGACGTCGTCTACAAACTGGTCCACGATCGCCATGGCGCGAGGATGAAGACTTCGACCGGCAAGGAGACGTTGCCCGGCGCAAAGCAGGTCTTCCGCAATGAGGCCGGGGGCCACTTCACCGGAGATGTCATCGCCGTGATGGATGAGTCACTCCCCGGGACTCCGCTGCTCGGTCAGGTGATGGCCGGCGGGGAGCGGGTCGACCCACCGGAGAGCGTCAGGACCGCGCAACGGCGCCTGCTGGACGGACTCGCGGCGCTGCCCGAGGAACTGAAACGGATCGATGGGCCGGCCGATCCTCCCTATCCGGTTGAGATATCGGCCGCGCTGAGTGCCCTTCGCAGCACCGTGATCGGCTCCCGACGCTAGATTGACACCGTCCGGTTCGCCGGACCACCGGCCCGTGTCCGGGCACCGTCGATGAGATAGGGATCAGATGGCCGACGCAACCAAGAGCGAAGAATCCGTCGTCGCCGCGGTCGCCAGCCCGCCGCAACCGTCAGGCATCGAACCGTTCGCCCGCGCGGTGATCAGCACCAACCAACGCGAGTTCCTGCGGGCAGCCCGCGGTCAGCGGTTTGCGTTCGCAACGATGAAGTGGATGTTCCTCGTGGTCTTCCTGATCTCGCTCGGTGCGATGGTCGCCGCCATCCGGATCGCCACCGAGGTGCCGGAAGAGGGATACGACTGGGCACATGCCGGTGTGGTCGGCGGAGTCGCAGTCATGGCAATCGTGCTCTT
>JABMPV010000396.1 GCA_013202595.1 bacterium | reverse complement strand
GCACATCGGTGCCTATCAGGTCACCCGCAACGGCAAGAAGATCACCTTCATCGACACGCCGGGTCACGAGGCGTTCACCGCCATGCGGGCCAGGGGAGCCGAGGTCACCGACATCGTCATCCTGGTCGTCGCCGCGGACGACGGTGTGATGCCCCAGACCGCTGAGGCCATCAGCCACGCTCAGGTTGCCGGCGTGCCGATCATCGTGGCCATCAACAAGGTGGATCTCGCCACAGCAGACCCCCACAGGGTCAGGGCCCAGTTGACCGAGCACAACCTCCTTGTGGAGGACCTCGGCGGCGAAGTGGTGGCGGTCGAGATCTCGGCGCTGCAGGGCGACAACATCGACTCGCTGCTCGACTACATCGATCTGGTTGCCGAACTCGAGGAATTCAGTGCCGACCCCGGAGTTCCGGCCACCGGTACCGTCGTCGAGGCCGAACTCGACAAAGGCCGCGGTCCCGTCGGCACCGTCATCGTCCAGCGCGGCACGCTGCGCACCGGAGATGCACTCGTCGCAGGGCGGGTGTCCGGCCGGGTGAGGGCGATGTTCGACGAGAACGGCCAGCAGCTGAAGGAAGCCGGTCCGAGCACACCGATCCAGATCATGGGCTGGGACGACGTTCCCGGAGCCGGCGACTTCTTCCACGTAGCCAGGGACCACAAGACGGCCAGGAACGAGGCCGAGGTCCGCGACGGCGCATTGCGCGCCGAGGAACTGGTCATTCCCACCGCAGCGGAGCGACTCCAGTCGCTGCTCGACGACCTGCGTACCGGCGATGCCGAGCTGCGCCTGCTCCTCAAAGCAGACGTCCAGGGCTCGCTCGAGGCCATCAAGGAAGCGGTTGCGAAGATCGGGCGCGAAGACGCCCGCATCACGATCGTCCACTCTGCCATCGGCGGCATCACAGAAAACGACGTGCTTCTCGCCGAAGCCACCGGGGCGGTCATTATGGGCTTCTCGGTTCGCCCGGATGGGAAGACCCGCAAGGCGGCCGAGGCAGCAGCCGTGGACATCCGCACCTATCGGATCATCTACGAACTGCTCGACGACATCGAGTTGATGCTCGTCGGCCAACTCGAGCCCGATCACGTCGAGAGCGTGCTGGGAGTCGCCGAAGTCAGGGCAACCTTCCGGGCGCCGCGGTTCGGCACCATCGCCGGGTCCTACGTCACCGAGGGCGACATGATTCGTGGGGCGAAGGCTCGCCTCTTGCGCGACGGTGTGGTCATCCATGACGGCCGGATCGGGTCGCTGCGCCGGTTCAAGGATGACGTTCGCAACGTTGCTACGGGCTTCGAGTGCGGCATCGGCTTCGACAACTACAAGGACATCAAGGATGGCGACATGATCGAGGCATATGTCGTCAACGAGGTCGCCCGCACGTAGGGGTGCGGGGGAAGCGATGCACGCCGCAGCGCTCCGATTGGAGTTGAAGATTCCCGACGTGCAGTCCCTCAAGGGCAAGCGCCGGGTGCTGAAGGCCTTCATGGCCAGGATCGAGGACGGGTTCCCCGTGTCCATCGCCGAGGTCGGTCATCAGGACAAGTGGCAGCGGGCCACGGTCGGCGTGGCCGTCGTCGCCGCAGACCACGGCCACCTGCAGAAGGTGATCGATGCCGTGCACAGGCGAGCACTCGACTGGCCCGAGACCCAACTGATCGAACTCGGCATCGCCTATCTCGAGGAGGACTCATGACCAAGCCGCGTATGCGCCGGATCAACGAGACCTTGCGTGAGATCCTTGCGGTCGAGATCGATCGCCTGAAGGACCCGGGCCTCGGCTTCGTGACGCTCACCGGCGTCGATACCGCGCCGGATCTCATGTCGGCCAAGGTCTTCTACTCGGTGCTCGGCGACGACGAGCAGCACGCATCCACTGCTGCGGCCCTCAAACGGGCGGCACCGCACCTCAGGTCGCTTCTCGGCAGGCAGGTGCGGCTGAAGTTCACGCCCGAACTGCGTTTCACGGTCGACGTGTCCATCGAAGGGGGCATGCGAATCGACGAGGTCCTACGAAGTCTCGAGGAGGAAGATGATGAAGCCGGAGATCGAAACGGCGATCCGGCGGGCGGCTGAGGCCATCGCCGCTGCCGACAGCCTGGCGGTCACCTGCCATGTCAACCCCGATGGCGACGCCCTGGGGTCGGCTCTGGGATTCGCCCTCGCGGCCCGTGCCGTGGGGAAGAAAGCCGTGGTCTCGTTCCCTTCGCCATTCGTCGTCCCCGAGTCGTACCGGTTTCTCGATACCTCGCCACTCATTCCCCCGGACCAGTTCCCGATGGGGTCCGAGATGGTGGTGGTGTTCGATGTGGCCTCACCCGATCGCCTCGGCGAACTGGCCGAACCGGCCAGAAGCGCAGAGACGCTCATCATCGTCGACCACCACGTGACCAACTCGGGCTTCGGTGACATCACAGTCATCGACCCCGAAGCATCTGCATCCGCGGTGCTGGCATATCACCTCATTCGTGCGCTGGACTGGCCAATCGACGAGGCCAGCGCCACTGCGCTGCATCTCGGCATCGTCACGGACACGGGTCGCTTCCAGTACTCCAACACCGATGGTGAGACCCTTCGTGTCGCGGCAGACCTGGTCGACATCGGAGCGAAGCCCGAGATCATCGGCCAGTCCGTCTACGAATCGACCCCGTTCGGGTACCTGCAGGTTTCGTCGGCGGTCCTCGGCAGAGCGGTCCTCGAAGAGGATCTCGGGTTCGTGTGGTCTGTCGTGCTCGATGCCGATGTCGCCGCCGCCGGTGTGCGAAAGGACGATCTCGACTCTCTCATCGACGATCTGCGCATCGCCCGTGAGGCAGGGGCCGCTGCGCTCATCAAGGAAGTACCCGGGGGATTCAAAGTGAGCCTCCGATCACGAGGTGTCGCCGACGTCGGTGCGATCGCCGCGGCGGGAGGCGGAGGAGGGCATCACAACGCCTCCGGCTTCTCGACGAGTGCCCCCCTCGACGAGGTCGTCGAGATGATCCGGTCGCACCTTCGGAGCGGGTGATGACGGCGGGGTTCCTGTTCGTCGACAAGCCGGGCGGCATGACCTCCCACGATGTCGTCGATCGCGCTCGCAGGGCACTCGGCATCCGCAAGGTGGGCCACGCCGGGACGCTCGACCCGATGGCAACCGGCTTGCTGGTGCTGGGCATCGGTGGCGCCACCCGGCTGATCCGATTCATCCAGGGACGACCGAAGACCTACCTGGCCCGCATGCTGATGGGCGTCGCCACCGACAGTCTCGATGCGGACGGAGCCATCTTGTTGCGTGAGCCGATGCCGGTATCGGAGGATGAGATCCGCCTGGCCGGGGAGCGATTCGTCGGGCCGATCATGCAGGTGCCGCCCATGGTGTCCGCGGTGCGTGTGGGCGGCCGCAGGCTGCACGAGATCGCCAGGGAGGGCGGTGTCGTAGATCGTGAGGCGAGGCCGATCGAGATCTACTCACTCGACGTCATCGAGGTGGCTCCGAGCGATTATCCCGAGGTCACATTCCTGGTCCGCTGCTCGACCGGCACCTATGTGCGCACGCTGGCCGATGACTGGGCCCAGGCACTCGGAGGCAACGCCCATCTGACCGCCCTGCGCCGTGAGGCCATCGGCGGGATCACGGCTGCTGGGTCGATCTCACTCGAAGAATTGGATACTGCCGGCGCCGAAGGTCGGGCGGGCGACCTGGTGGTGAGCCCGGTAGAGGGTCTCGTCGACTACCCGGCGATCGTGGTGGAGGACGAATTGGCCAGAGCGGTCGGGAACGGAGCCACCATCATGACGGCCGCTCTCGACGCAGCATCCGACGGCCTCCATAGCATGGTCGGCCCCGATGGGAGACTGCTCGCCATGTACAGCATCGAAGGCGCACGGGCTTGCGCAGAGGTGGTGCTGTCGTGAGGGTCGTCGCCGGCGATCTCGATGTCTGGCCGATGCCCGAGCGGCCGTCCGCCGTGACCATCGGTGTGTTCGACGGAGTCCATCGCGGACATCGCCACGTCTTCGGCCTGCTGTCCGATGCCGCCGAACGATTGGGTGGCCTGCAGACGGTCGTCGTGACGTTCGATCCTCACCCACTCGCTGTGATCGCCCCCGAGAAGGCACCCCGGATCTTGACGTCCATCGAGCACCGCCTCGAGTTGTTCTCCGCCCTGGGCGTCGACGAAGCGGTGGTGCTCCCCTTCGGATCACTCATGCGAGACATGTCGCCGGCGGGCTTCGCCGAAAGCGTCATCGCCAATGGCCTCGACGCTCGCCTGGTTGCGGTCGGCGAGGACTTCCGGTTCGGGCGGGATCGGACGGGCCACGTCGGCTTCCTGCGGGAACTCGGTGCAGGCCACGGCTTCGAGACCGTGATCGTCCCCCTCGTGGGCGGCGACGCCCCCGTGTCCTCTACGGGCATCAGGGCATTGGTGGCTACCGGCGATGTTGCCGATGCTGCAGCGGCGCTCGACAGAGAGCACGAAGTCAGGGGCACTGTGGTCCATGGCGATGGCAGAGGGCACACCATCGGTGTGCCCACGGCCAACCTGGATGTCGATCCGGCACTCGCTCTGCCCTGCCGCGGCGTCTACGCGGTCAGGGCGGGTGTCGTGGGCGAGGACCTCGTGGCTGCGGTGGCCAATATCGGGGTGCGACCGACGTTCGGTGGGGAGGCCGAGACCATCGAAGTGCATCTCCTCGATGCCGATCGCGACCTGTATGGCACCACGGTGAGGGTTGCGTTCGTCGATCGCATCAGGGACGAGCGGCGCTTCGGTGGCGTCGGCGAATTGGTCGAGCAGATCGGCAGGGACATCGCAACTGCTCGCTCACTCCTCTGAGCGAACGGACCCCTTGACCGGGGCGATGCGGTCAGGCACGGTCGCAATGATGCTTCCAGCCACACTGCTCCTCGCTGCAACTCTCACGATCCTGGCGCCCTCCGCCGACGACCTCGCTCCGGGTGACGGCCTCGGGTTGGTCTCCGACGCGCCATCGGCCTCGATGCCCGCTGGTGGGGGATCGGGTCTGCTTCCAGGTGGGGGAGGGCCCATGTCACCGTTCGGGTTTGCGGCCGCGTTGGGCGCCCTCGCTGCGGGACTCGCCGCCGCCGGTGGATTTCGCCCCGTGGTCCGCGACGACGATCCGATCGTGGTGATGGTGCCCGGGTGGGGTTCGGCG
>JABMPV010000395.1 GCA_013202595.1 bacterium | reverse complement strand
GGCCAGGAACGTTGGCGATGTTCAGGGCGAGGCAGGGGCGCCATCCGGCAAGGACGTAGGACGTGGACGCACTTCACCGTGCGTCGAGGACGAGGACACAGCCGGGGGCGTCATCTGGCCGTCGTGAACGCGGCAAACGTTTGTGGTCGGGGCTCTAGCCCGCGTGCTCATCATCGATGTGAGAGCCAGATCGACACAAGACGGGGACCCGACTCGTCCATGCACGGGAACCGGGTATCCATCAGCCGAATCGGCCTCCGGGCCGGTTCACTTTCGCTCCACCGCCCCGGGCGTTCAGCCTCCGCTCATGCGTCCGATCATCGAGGCCAGGTACAGGAAGCCTGCGACCGACAGCGTGGTCAGTGACATCGCGTGGCGCAGCCCGGCGCGGGCGCGTCCCGGCCCGCCGTGGCGCAACACTCCCCAAAGCCACATGCCGGCGAACGCGACGAGCGGCGGCCCCACCAGGAGACCGACGAGATAGCCGGCGTCGAATGCAGTGATTGCCGTGGTCACGGTTGGCGATCCTACATGTGCCGGACGGAGGCGCACCGGCCCTTGCCGATGAGCCACGGCACCGTGGACGCACTAGCGTCCAATCCGTGGGAGACGACCGCAATCGCAGATTCGTATCGCCGCTGATAGACGCTCTGGCCTCGCTCGGCGTGGGCCACGCTGTCGTGACGCCCGGGTCGCGCAATTCGCCTTTGTCGTTTTCCCTGTACGGCCACCAGGGGATCGCCGATCACTCGATGCTCGACGAGCGCAGCGCGGCCTTCATGGCACTCGGCATCGCCACTGCCACCAGGTCGCCGGTGATCCTCTCCTGCACATCGGGCACGGCCGCAGCCGAATACGTCCCGGCCATCGTCGAGGCCGACCTCTCACGCGTCCCGCTCATCGTGATCACCGCCGACCGCCCCGCCGCCCTGACCGGAGTCGGTGCCCCCCAGGCGAGCGCGCAGAGCGGCATGTACGGTTCCGCCGTCAGGTGGTCACACGACATGGAGGTCCCCCCGCCGGGAGATCTCCCTGATGGGTACCCCGAAGCCCTTGCGGCCCATCTGTGGACCGAGGCGATGTCGGTCCCGCCCGGCCCCGTCCACCTCAACCTGAGGCTCAGGGAGCCTCTTGTGCCGGAAGGCGAACCCCCGCTACCCGGCGTGACCCCCTCCGTGGAGATCGGCCTCGTAGAGCCGACGGGCCACGCGGTGCGCCGGGTCGCCGAAGCCATCGCGGGTCGAAGTGCCCTGCTCCTGGCCGGCCCCCAGACCGATCCCGCTCTGCCATCCGCTGCAGCGGCGCTGGCTGCCGCGTTCGATGTGCCGATCGTTGCCGACCCCCTCTCCGGATTGCGGGCCGGGCGGCACGACCTCTCGCGAGTGGTCGCGAGTGGCGACCTCCTGGCATCCGCAAGGTGGATCGACTCCAATCCTCCCGACGTCGTGCTGCGGTTCGGAGCCATCCCGACCTCCAAGGCTCTCTGGAGTTGGCTCGCAGCCCACAGGGAGACTCCTCAGATCGTCGTCGACCCCGCCGGATGGCGCGATCCCACGGCGACCGCATCGCTGATGATCAGATCGGAAGCAGCCCCCACGCTGGCCGCAGTGGCCGAGCACGGCGGAGAGAGCTCCCCCGCCGGATGGGTCGACTCGTGGATGACCGCGGACTCGGTAGCAAGACAGGCACTCGGAGCCCTCCTGGACACCACGGGGTTCCCATCCGAACCGGATGTCGCCCGGATCGTCTGCGAGGCACTGCCCGATCGCGCGACGCTGTGGACTTCGTCGTCCATGCCGGTACGTGACATCGACCTGTGCCTTCCTCCCACGCCGAGGCCGATCTTCCTCAGGGCGAACCGGGGTGCCAACGGCATCGACGGATTCCTCTCGACCGGCTTCGGGCACGCGCTGGTCGCGCCCGGGCCCACGGTGATGCTGGCCGGAGACCTGACCGTGATCCATGACCTCACGTCGATCGCCGCTGCGGTTCGCCTCGGGATCGATGCCACGGTCGTCGTGGTCGACAACGACGGCGGCGGGATCTTCCATCTCCTCCCCCAGGCGGACGAGGATCCGGGGGTGTTCGAAAAGCACTTCGGGACGCCGCAGGGAATCGATCTGGTCGCCGTTGCTACGGCCATGGGAGCCCACGCATCCACAGCGATGGACCGGTCCGAGTTGATCGCAGCCATCACAGAACCGGGACCCGGAGTGCGATTCGTCACCGTGCGCACCGATCGCAGCAGCAACGCCGCTCTTCACAGAGAGATCAGATCGGTGGCTCGCAGGTCCCTCGCCTGAGGGGCAACCGGCTCAACTGTCGGTGAGCAGATCCAGGAGTGGCCGGAACTTGAGCCGGGTCTCCTCGACCTCGGCGACGGGATCCGATCCTGCGACAATGCCGTTGCCTGCGAACAGGACGGCCTCATCCCCTCTGGTCAAGGCGCATCGAAGGGCGACAGACACCTCGCCGTCACCCCGGGGGTCGGCCCAGCCGATGCCGCCCGAATACCAGCCACGATCGATGCCCTCGATCTTTGCGATGAACGCCGTGGCCTCGCTGCGGGGTGTTCCGCCGACGGCCGGGGTCGGGTGAAGAGCCTCGATGAGACGCAGCATCCGCACATCTCCCGTGCCGGTGATCGGCGTCGCCAGATGTTGGACTGTGGCGAATCGCTCCAGTAGTGGCTCGACCGGGACATCGAGCGTCTCGGCGAACGACCTGAGCCGGACGGCGATGTCATCCACGACCAGAGAGTGCTCGCTGCGATCCTTGTCGCTGGCCAGCATGCGATCGCCGATGGCACGATCCTCGGCCGGGTCGTCGCCGCGCCGCGCGGAACCTGCGAGCGGCCTGGTGGTGAATCGCCTGCCGCTACGGGCCACGAGCAGTTCCGGGGATGCTCCGACGAAGACTCCGCCGTTCGACTGCACGCCGTATGCACGGCAGCCGGGATACCTGTCACGCAGCAGTGCCACGAGATCGAAGGGCGCCTGAGCAGCCCCGAACCGCATGCGAAGGCTCCTTGCCAGCACCACCTTCTGCATCGACCCGGCCTCGATGGCATGGATGCCCTCCGCAACCTGCTCGGCCCACTCTGCTGCCTGGGGCACGGAGTCGATCGATAGAGTCGGAGCCTCAGGGCGCCGTGGCGGGCCGGGGATCCGCAGGGATGCAACCGCAGTCACCACTCGATCTGCGTGGACGCCGGGCGGGACCGCAAGGATCAGACGGGACTTCCCGGCCGACCGGATGACAGTGATCTGGGGCAGGATCACCTCGGCGGCAGGGAATCCATCCCAATCCTCGTGAGCAGGGCCCTCCGGTGTGAACGAGAAGCCGACGAGTGTGACCACGTCGTCGGGAAGGCCCTGAAGCGCCTCATCGAGGGCCGCGAATCGATCGGATCCGGCAGCGGTGAACCGTGCTGCGACACCGAGTCCGCCAACCGATCGCCCGTTCGGCGACGACACGATGCCGGCACGGTGGAACGCCCCGGCGCCGGACCGCACGAGGTCGAACGGGTCCACCTCGACGGCGATCGAAGCGATCCGGAGGGTGTGCTCGCTCTCGGCACGGAGCCGGTCGGCGAGACCGCTCAACAGGGAATGGGGAATCAGCACAGCAATGTCGATGGTACCGGCCCGTCGGTGCCAAACCGGCGTCGCGTCACGACATCGCCGCGACGATGGCGGCAACCGCCGCCGGAGCCTCCATCGGGACGAAATGGGCGGTGCCGGGGACATACTCGATGCGGGCATCGGGGATCCGCGCCGCCTGGCTCTCGACGAACGAGGGCGGATGGGTCGGGCTCTGCTCCCCCGCGACGATCACCGTGGGGATCGTCACTTCTCCCAAGCGATCCCAGGCCATGTGCACATAGGCGGTCTCGTAGAAGTCGGCCTCTGTCTCCGGCTCGCACTTGAGCGCCCTGCCGCCATCGGCATCCCTGAATCCGTGCTCCACATACAGATCGAGTGCCTCACCGGACCAGCGGTCGAATGGGGAGCGATCGGCGAAGGCGGCCCTGGTGGCCACCGGCGACTCGAACCACGATCTCCGTCTCCTGGCTCCCACTGCGAGAGGGTGGCCGTCGAATCGGCCGTAGGGAGGCGGAGGCACGATCGGCTCGATGAGCACCAGAGACGAGAAGGTGCCGGGCCGCAAGATCTCCGCCATCAGGCAGACGGCCGCCCCCGACGAGTGGCCGAGGCCGACCGGTGCACTCCAGCCGTAGGCTGCCACGACGGCAAGGACATCCCTGCCCATTTCCCACCAGTCACAGGGTTGACCGGGAGGGAACGAGTCTCCGTGGCCCCTCTGGTCGACGGCCACCCACTCTCTTTCCCCGAGAGCCGGATCGGAGAGCGTCGGGAGCCATGTCTCCTTGCAGAATCCGGTTGCATGGACGGCGAGGATCGGAGCACCGCTGCCTGCGGAGCGGAGCACGGCTACGGGGAACCCGCCGTCGCCGGCTACGCGGACCCGATCAGGAGAGCGGATAGTTCCGCTCGATCTTCCTGTCGTCGATTCGATAGGTGAGGCTGCTGTCCACCTTGACGACCCCGGAGATCCGCCTGGTCAATTCCTCGAGCAACTGGGTCTCCGTGCGGTTCTCCAATTCACCCGCCAGCGTCACCACGCCGTCGCTGACCGCGACCTCGATGGTGTCGGGATCGAGGAAGAGCAGTCTGCGGATGACGTCCTCGCGCACTTCGTCCTCGATGACGTCGTCGGGCTTGGTGAAGGCATTGACCACGTCGGCCCTGGAGATGACCCCGATCAGTTCGCCCTCGTCGTCGACCACCGGAAGTCGCTTGACACTGCGGCGGGCCATCACCCTGGCTGCCTCTCCGAGGGTCGACTCGGGAGCGATGGTCACGACCTCCACGGTCATCACCTCGCCGACCGTCTCCGCAGTGGGCCCCTCTGGCTCTCCGTCGCCGAACAGGGCGTCGAGCAGGCTGAGCCGGTAGGGACGATCCCGATTGGCCTCCTGGCGCAGGAAGTCACCCTCGGTGACGATCCCGACCAGATGTCCCGTGTCGTTCACCACCGGTAGGCCGCTGACCTGACTGCGCACCATGATGCGGGCGGCTTCCTTGAGCAGCGTTCCGGCAGTGATCGCGATCGGGTCGGTGGTCATCATGTCCCGAACTCTCATTGCAGGCTCCTCATCTCGCCACGAGCACGTCACACGATGCGTGGTTGAGCACACGATGGCTGGTGCTGCCCAGGACCAGCGATGCCAGATCCCCACGGCCCCTGCTGCCAACCACGATCATCCTCGCACCAACCTCTGCGGCGTACGCCACAAGCGTATCCGGCGGATACCCCTCGAGGTCGACACGCTTCACCTCGACGCCGCACTCATCGAGTGCCGGCCCTACACGTTCCCAAACGGCCTCACGCCTGGCATCGACATAGTCGGATGCCGCAGACGGAACACCGGCGAGAACCGCGAGCATCGACGTGGGAACATGCGTGACAAAAACCGCGTGGACCGCACAGTCGAGAGCTGCGGCCACCCGGCAGGAAGTCGTCGCGGCTGAGGCACTTCGCTCGCTCTCATCGACACCGACGACGACTACGCCCCTCATTTACATCACTGTGGCCACTGCTCGGGCGGGTACTTGTGCTCGCGCTGGGCCTTCAGCCGGGCTGCATACGCTGCTGCCTCGCTGCGGCGGCCCATATCCAGTTTTGCGAGCACGTTCGACACGTAGTTCTTGACGGTCTTCTCTGCGAGGAACATCCGCTCGGCGATCTGGCGGTTGGTCAAACCCTCTGCGATGAGGTCGAGAATCTTGCGCTCCTGCTTGGAGAGGCGAGCGAGCAAGGGATCGTCGGGTTCCTCGCCGCGGATGCGGCGGAACACTCGCTCGGTCATCTCGGGGTCGAGCAGCGACTCACCGCGGCCGACCCGTCTGACACTCTCGACGAGGTCCGAGCCCTTGATCTGCTTCAGCACGTAGCCCGAGGCGCCGGCCATGATCGAAGCGAAGAGGGCCTCGTCATCGGCGAAGGACGTCAACATCAGCACCTTGACCTCGGGCCAGCGCGCCCGGATCTCCCTGCACGCCTCGATCCCACTGCCGTCGGGGAGTCGGACGTCCAGGACCACTACGTGCGGCGCGTCGTAGCCGACACGGCGCACGGCTTCGGCCACCGTCGATGCCTCACCTACGACCTCGATGTCCTCCTGGGCGTCCAGGAGGGCCTTCAGTCCCTGGCGAACGACCTCGTGGTCGTCGACGAGTTCGATCTTGAGCGTCTTGGACATGCCGCCACCCTATCTCGCGCGGCGCAGAAGTCACCGGGGACTCCCGCCGTGACGTAGTGGCCAAAGGTCCCATGTAGTCTGTGTGCCGTGACCGGCCGGTTCACCCCCGAACGTATTGCGGGGCTGGTAGAGGGGGCCGCGAGCGTTGCTCGCCAGGTCGACCTCAACAGCCTGCTCAAATCCACCGTGGAAATCGCGATGGACCTCACTGGTGCGCACTACGGCGCACTCGGGGTCCTCGGCGACCACGGTGGCTTGGCCGACTTCATCCATCTCGGCATCGACGAGATCGAGGCCGACCGCATCGGCAGCCCTCCGCGGGGCCTTGGCGTCCTGGGCACCATCACCCACGCGGCGAAGACGATCCGCCTCGACAGGATCGCGGGCCACCCCGACTCCGTTGGGTTCCCCGATCAGCATCCTCCGATGGACACATTCCTCGGCGTCCCCGTCAGGATCGGCGACGAGGTGTTTGGCAACCTCTACCTCACCGGGAAGGAAGGCGGCTTCACAGAAGACGACGAGATCCTCGTCGAGTTCCTCGCCATCACGGCGGGTTCAGCCGTCTCGACGCTGCGGCTGCAGGAGCGCCTGCGCAGGGCAGCGCTGCTCGAAGACCGCGAACGCATCGCCCGAGACCTGCACGACTCGATCATCCAGGATCTCTTCGCCGTCGGACTCAGCCTCCAGGCGGCGGCCGAGGTCGCCGACACCGACCCCGACAGGGTCCGGACCGACATCGACGACGCCGTCGAGCAACTCGACCGGAGCATCGGCGCCCTCCGCAGGTACATCTTCGACCTGCGGCCGCCCGTGTGGGCGCGCCCCAGCCTTCGCCAGCAGATCGCCGACCTCGTCGGCCAGTTGTCTGCCCCCCACCGGATGCGAGTCGGGTTGGACATCGACTGCCCCGACGGCGAGGTCCCCGGCGATATGGCCGAGTACATCCTCGCCCTCATCAAGGAGGGCGTCAGCAATGCCCTGCGGCATTCGGGAGGCGACGAGGCTCTCGTGCGGGTGGCCTGCGGCAGATCCCAGGTCGTCGTGTCGATCACCGACGACGGGCGCGGCTTCGATCCCAAAGGCGTGACCGGGGGGTTGGGACTCGTCAACATGCGCGAGCGCGTCGATGACGCCGGCGGGTCGTTCCGGGTCGACACGGCAGCCGGCAAAGGCACCGTCGTCCGAATGACCCTCCCGATCTAGGGATCCGACGGACGCACGTCTGCGTCGGGGTGTTCCACGATCGGTGTAACTTGTTCGCCACACTCCGATTCTGAGGGAACGATGTACGTCTACGACTTCGATCAGGCCGATTCGAACGACACGGCACGGCTGGGCGGCAAGGGTGCAGGACTCGCACGGATGACGGCAATTGGCCTCCCCGTGCCCCTGGGATTCACCATCAGCACCGAGGTATGCAGGGCGGTGCTCGACGGCGATGGCCTCGACGACGCGGTCTGGGGCGAGATCGTCGCAGCGATCAGCCGCCTCGAGGAGCGCACCGGGCGCCGACTGGGCACCGATAGCGGTACCCCGCTCCTGCTCTCGGTTCGCTCCGGCGGAGCCATCTCTATGCCGGGGATGATGGACACGGTCCTCAACCTCGGTCTCAATGACCGCGTCGTGCCCGCTTTGGCCGAATGGTCCGACAACGAGCACTTCGCATGGGATGCCTACCGGCGTTTCGTCCAGACCTATGCCGACGTCGTGCTCGGCGTCGACGGCGCCCGATTCGAGCAGATCCTCACCACCCTCAGAGCCGAGACGGGTGCAGCGGACGACTCTGCGCTGGCGGCCCGTGATCTCGAGACGGTAACCCGCCAATTCCAGGACCATGTCATCACGTCGGGAGCGAGCATCTCCGACGACCCCATGGTTCAGCTCCGCTCTGCGATCGAGGCCGTTTTCACATCGTGGAACAACCCCAGGGCCATCCACTACCGCTCGATCAGCGGCATACCCGAGGACATGGGTACGGCCTGTACGGTGCAGATGATGGTGTTCGGCGACCTCGGTAAAGACTCGGGCACGGGAGTGTGCTTCACCCGTGATCCGTCGACCGGCCAGCGGATCCCCTACGGCGACTATCTGCCGAGAGCCCAGGGGGAAGACGTCGTCGCCGGGATTCGCAACACCCTCAGCCTCGACTCCCTCGCAAGCCAACATCCCGCGGTGAAGGACCAGTTGGACGAACTGATCGAGACCCTCGAGCAGACGTATACCGACATGTGTGACATCGAATTCACCGTGGAGAAGGGCCGGCTGTGGGTGCTCCAGGCCAGGGCAGGCAAGCGGACGGCCGCAGCTGCACTGCGCATCGCGTCGGAGATGGTCGATGAAGGTCTGATCGATCGCAACACAGCATTGCTGCGCATCGACCCGGCAAGCCTCGATCAGTTGCTCCACCCCAGCGTCGACGACGACGCCGAGGGCCATCACCCTCTCGCCGTGGGCCTCAACGCATCACCGGGATCGGCGGTGGGCGCCGCGGTGTTCTCGGCCGACACAGCACTCGAGTGGTCCATGACCGGTGAGCCGCTCATCTTGTGCCGCCGCGAGACCAACCCGGCCGACATCCACGGGATGACTGTGGCTGCCGGCATCCTGACCTCCCATGGTGGGAAGACCAGTCACGCTGCGGTCGTCGCCCGCGGCATGGGGATCCCGGCAGTGACGGGCGTCGCCGACCTCGAGATCGACGAGGACAGGCGCACGCTCACCG
>JABMPV010000394.1 GCA_013202595.1 bacterium | reverse complement strand
CCGCGGCCGCCAAGATCCAGATCATCACACTGCGGAATTGATCGAGGAAGGCGGCGATCCTCGACCGACCCCGGCCCGAATCGAGGACGTTGCGCCCGTGCTCGGCGAGGCGCCGGGCGGCTTCGGCGGAGGTCAGGCCGGTCTCCACCGACACCGACAGGCGCGATGCGACTTCGTCGATTGGAATCGTGAACCACTCGACCGCCTGAACCATCGACTCCCATCCTATGGCCGATCCAGTCATGGTCGACCGGTACGCTCGCCAGGGTGCACGATGTCATCTCCGCCTGGCAGGCCGACCCCGATGTAGCCGGGCGCATCGCACACGTCGAACGCGTCCCCGCCCGCGATGCGATCTTCGAAGACATCGACCCGCCCATCGACGGCCGCGTCGCCGGGGCACTGGCGGCCGGGGGTATCGAGCGCCTCTATCGCCATCAAGCCCAGGTCATCCGCAGGGCCCGCGAGGGTATCCACACCGTCGCCGTTGCCGGGACCGCATCGGGCAAGTCGCTCGGGTACCAGGTGCCGATCGCCGAGGCCGCCATCGCAGACAGGAAGTCGACCTCCTTGCTCCTCTTCCCAACGAAGGCTCTCGCTCAGGATCAGTTCCGGTCGCTGCACGGGTTCGGCATCCCCGAGATCGTCCCCATCACCTACGACGGCGACACCGACAAGGAGACCAGGGCGTGGGCCCGCCGCCACGCCACCGCCGTGCTCACCAACCCCGACATGCTGCACATCGGCATCCTTCCCGCTCACGGTGCCTGGGCTTCCTTCTTCTCCCGCCTCCAATACGTGGTCATCGACGAGATCCATGTCCTGCGAGGCATCTTCGGCAGCCACGTCGGCAACGTGCTGCGCCGCCTTCGGAGGGTCGCCGCTCACTATGGAGCCAATCCGACCTTCCTCGCCTCCTCGGCCACCATCGGCAACCCGGGCCATCTGGTCGAAGCGCTCACCGGACTCCCTTTCGACGTCGTCGATCAGGACACGTCGCCGGCCGGGGCCACCACATATGTGGTGTGGAACCCCGAGGACGAAGAGGACGACCTCGATGGAACCAGGCGCAGCGCCCTCGCCGAGACCACCGACGTCCTGGTGGACCTCGTCGGCAGGGGCCATCACACCATTGCATTCGCCAGGAGTCGCAAGGGCACGGAACTCGTCTACCGCTGGGCCCGCGAGCGCCTGCCTGCCGAACTCGCAGGCAGGATCGCCCCCTACCGCGCCGGCTACCTGCCGTCCGAGCGGAGGGCCATCGAGGCGCGACTCTTCGACGGCGACCTGCTCGGCGTCGTAGCAACGAACGCGCTCGAACTCGGCATCGACGTCGGCGGTCTCGACGCGGCCATCATCACCACCTTCCCCGGCACCATCTCATCCTTCCGCCAGCAGGCGGGCAGGGCGGGGCGACGCCTCGACGAGTCAATGGCCGTCCTGGTCGCAGGTGAAGACGCGCTCGACCAGTGGTTCGTCCGCCATCCCGAGCAGTTGCTGGCCAGAGCCTCGGAAGCCGCTGTGGTCAACCCGTCCAACCCGACAGTGCTGGCGGCCCACGCCGGATGCGCCGCGTATGAACTCCCGCTCGACCCCGCCAAGGACATCGATGTCTTCGGGGGCGGGATCGAGGAGATCATCATCGACATGGTCGGCGATCACCGCCTGAGGGTCAGGGACTCGTTGGCGTATTGGGCGATGCGGGAGCGCCCGGCGCCCGGCATCGACATCAGGACGGCCGGTGGCCCTGCATTCACCATCGTCACCGATGAAGGCGACATCCTCGGCACGGTGGACGAGGCCAGGGTGTTCTCCCAGGCACACCCAGGCGCCGTCTATCTCCATCACGGCGACGGCTTCGTGGTGGAGGAATTGGACCTCGAAACCCGTCTCGTGACGGTCGCCAAGCGAGAGGTCGGCTACTACACCCAGCCTCAAGTGGAGACCGACGTGTGGGCGCGCACCATCGAGGGTTCGGCGCTCCTCGGGCGATTCGGCCACCATCACGGCGCCGTCGAGGTCCATACCCAGGTAGTCGCCTTCAAGCGGCGCTCACTGCGCGACGGGTCCGTGATCTCCCACGATCTGCTCGACCTGCCCTCCAAGCAGTTCACCACCCAGGCCGTCTGGTTCACGGTGCCCGACAGCCTGCTGGCGGGCGCCGACATCTCGAAGAAGGACGCTCCGGGCACGCTGCACGCTGCGGAGCACACCGCCATCGCACTGCTCCCGCTCATCGCGATCTGCGACCGGTGGGACGTCGGCGGGCTGAGCACGCCGTTCCACCCGGATCTCGGAGGGGCGGGGTGGTTCATCTACGACGGCTACCCGGGCGGAGCGGGCATCGCCCCGGTCGCCTTCGAGTCCGGCGAGCGCCATCTGAGATCGACACTCGAGGCGCTCCGATCGTGCGACTGCACCGACGGCTGTCCATCGTGTGTCCAATCGCCCAAGTGCGGCAACTTCAACGACCCACTCGACAAGCACGGGGCGATCAGACTGCTCGAAGCCGGATTGCGCTGAACCTCAGCCTCCCAGCAGGGCCGCAGGGACGAACCGGGCCCTGCCGATCGCGGTAACCGTCAGGGTCCCAAACGGCGGGAACGGGACCGTCCTCGCCACCTCGACGGTCACGACCCGCGGCTCCCACGAGGGATCCTGGGGACAGAGACAGCGCACCAGGCGAGAGCCGTTGGCCCGGGCGAACTGCGCTGCTTCCTCGGCGGCGGTGCCATCGGCCCCGAACGGACGGAAGGTGACGGGGGCCGCGGCGAGTGCTGCTGCGTCGGCTGCCGCGACGGCCTGACGCCTGGCCCCGATCACGACGCCGACGGCGGCAACGGAAAACGCCAGCACCAGGGCGAGGCCGGCCACCGCCAGCATGAGCACCGACACAGCCCCTCGCTCGTCCCGGCTCACCGCTCCACCCGCATGACCGCCCGACCCTCCAATCGAGTGGTCATGCCGCCGAACAGGGGCGCAGCCACCTGATGGGTGATCACCACGACCACCTCGGCCCGGCCTCCGACCCTGTGATCTCTGACGACGGACACTCTGGCCGTGTCGCGATGCGCCGGTCCCAGTGCGGCCCGCACCGCGTCGACTGCCCGCTCGGGCTCCGGAGACGTAGCCGCCTCCCTCGCGCCTTCTCTGGCCGCTTGGCCCACCTCCAACTGGGCCCTGGCGACGAGGGCCACTTCCACCACGCCCAGCACCACCACGAAGACGAGCGGCAGCACCAGAGCGAACTCGACCACGGCGCTCCCTCTGTCTCTCATCCGGAGGCCTGCACGAGGCCCTTGACGCGCCTGACCACCGACTCGAAGAACTGCGGAAGGATGTCCGTATCCGAGGCCCATGCGATCAGGGCGAGTGCGACAACGGCAGCCGCCACAATCACCAGCGCGTATTCGGCCGTCGTCTGGCCCGACTCTCCACGAATCACTGTCTGGCTCCTTCTGGTCACGGGAGGGGTCCAAGCCGCGCCAGCGAATCGACGATCACGGGGCCGAGCACCAGGACCATGAACCCCGGCAGCACCAGCAGAGCAAGAGGAACAAGGAGACGCACCGGGAGCTTCCTGGCGGCCTCAGCAGCCCTGGCGTGGGCGGCATGACGCTCCTCAGCCGCGTACGCGGCCACAGCAGGGGCAAGAGGAGCGCCCGTCGTGGACGCCCGGGCGGCGAGACCGAGCAGCCGGCCGGTCGCCCCGTCGGCCACAGCCAGCGAGGCGGCCAGTCCTGATCGATCGGCAGAGCGCAGCACCCCCTGGATCTCCGAGCCGATCCCCGGCCCCAGTCGGGGAGCCGATCGCTCCAGAGCCGACCTCAGGGACAGTCCGGCCGAGAGGCCGAGCGCAACCAGATCGGCGAGCAGCACGACATCGCCGGCGGTCGCGGCAGCCTCGTCTCGCGACGTTCTCACCCGCTCGACCGACCGGATCAGTCCGTACCCGGCAGCGACGAGCAGCGGCAGGATTGGATGGATCGCTACCGAACCGGCGGCGACTGACACCGGGACGACCGGCCAACCAAGCCGCCGTGCCGCCCCACCCGCCAACGCTGCGAGACAGAGAGCGAGTGTCATCGAGTCGCCCGTCTCACCATCGACCACACGACCGCCATCCCGACGGCCTGCAACCCGACGCCCACGCCGAGGATCACCGGCCCCGCCGCCGACTCCATGAGCGACCCGAATCGCCCGGTCAGCGCAGCGGCCGCAGCGAGCAGCACGGGTGCACCGCCGACGACCGCCGCCGAAGCCTTCGCCTGGGCGGTGAGCGCCCGGCGCTCCCGGTTGAGCCGTCCGTGGTCCGCCGCCCGCACGGCCAGGT
>JABMPV010000393.1 GCA_013202595.1 bacterium | reverse complement strand
TGCCTCGCCCTGAACATCGCCAACGTTCCTGGCCGGAGCACTAGGTACCGAGAGCGGTGTCGACCGCCGTCTGCTCTTCTGGAGAAAGCATCTCGATACCCCTGCCCCGCTTCACCATCTTGGTGAAGAACCTGGTCTCCTGGCGCCCCACCATCAGGGAGATGACCAGGCAGTCACCCCGTTCGTTGACGATCGCGATCGATCGCGACTGTGCCCCGGCCTGATTTCCGTAGGCGTCGTACGAGACGACGGAGGTATGCCGCAGCGCGCCGGGCATCCGCCGGTCCAGGCCTTCGACGACTGGCTGCAGATTGGCGAGTGCGGCTTCGACGGTCGCCAGGTCGTCATCGATGCGACGAAGCGCCGCGAAGAGGTCACCGTCGGGAGGTACCGACGACAACTTCTTCCTGAGAGCGGCCACCTGGACCGCAAGGGCGATGCCGATGAGAGCGGCGATGCCCGCGATGGAGAGGGCAGCAATCACCTCTGTCGTCATACGTCCTCATTCATCATGAACACAAAGGATGCCCGATTGTCGGACGAGATGTCGTCTGCCTGGGGCAGGATCACGATGATCTCGTAGATCCTGCCCGGCTGGATCTGTAGGTCCTCGAACAAGAGACTGCGCAATTCGCCGGGGGCGAGAGCGTCGATCACTCGATTGGCTCCGAAGCTGTCACCCTCATTGGACACGAGGTTCAACTCGACCTCGATGTCCGACACATCGACGTTCCCCCTGTTGGAAATGGTGATGAACGCGCTGATGGTCTCGGAGAGCGAGACGACGGGAATGCCCGAGTCCTCGCCGACAGGTGACGGGTCGAGCGCCAGGTCGGCGATTGCGATGTTCCTCGTGGCACCGAGCGATTCGGTCAGGAACAGACGCCGGGCGATATCGGTGGGTTCGAAGATCAACTCCGAACCGGGTGGCACGAAGTGGACCGAAGAGAACGGCGTCTCGAGGATGGACGTGTCGACATCCTCGATGGTCTCGAGGAAGCTGCGATATGCGCTGTCGCCGACCTGAAGATCGACCAGGCCCTTCGTGAGGAAAGCGAGGCCCGTCGGGTCGAGCGGGATCTCGGTGAGGGTCAGGACCCCTTTCACCGATCCGGTCAGCCCGAGGTCCCAGGCTTCGACGGCGATCTCCAGCAGAACATGCGCTCTCACCGGCGACCCGGCCTCGGGCGGCACCAACTCCGAAAGGTCGACGATGATGGCCTCCATGTCGACCTGGAGGTCCTGGAGACTCGACACCATCGTGGGCCGTTCGAAGTTCTCGAGATCGGTGATGATCGTGGTGAATTCACCTGCGACGGTGTCGGCAGCTTGAGTCACATCGATGGCCCCATCGAGGTACTCGCGCTGGATCTGCTCGTCTGATTGGACGCGAGTGACCGCGTAGCCTGCTGCGAGGATCGCAACGACCACGATCATTCCCATGAGCCAGCGACGACGCCGTTTGCGCCGGCGCTCGAGGGTGAAGGTCATGCGGTGGGCGAGGGGGGACTCGAACCCCCACGAGCGTTAGCTCACAGGATCCTGAATCCTGCGCGTCTACCAATTCCGCCACTCGCCCGGAAGGTCGGGAATCGTACCACTTCCGACGGAGTGGCCCGCCTCCGAGTAACGCTTCGGCCGGTGAGCGACCATCATGGGGCCCATGAGGTACGCCTGGGCGAGCGCCACGGATCCCGGCAAGGTCCGGAAGCACAATGAGGACTCTGTCTACCCGCGCGATCTCGGAGTGGATGAGTCCGGGTTCATCGCCGCCGTTGCCGATGGTATGGGTGGTCACATCGGCGGCGAAGTGGCCAGTGGCATCGCAATCTCCACCGTGGCCGATTCCGATCACCTGACTCCCGAAGAAACGCTGCACGCCGCCAATCTCGCCGTGATCGATGGGATCCTCGACAACCCGCGTCTGGCCGGGATGGGGACGACGCTCACGCTGGCATCCTTCGGCGACCAGGGCGCCCTCACGGTGGCCCACGTCGGCGACAGCCGTGCCTATCTGGCTCGGGATGGGACCATCGAGCAACTCACCACCGATCACTCCATGGTCGCCGAACTGGTGGCAGCGGGAGAGATCACTCCTGCGCAGGCGAAGGTCCACCCGTATCGGAGCGTCATCACCCGCGCTGTCGGGTTGGAGCGGAACATCGAGGTCGATGTCCTCGACAAGCCGTTGGAGGTGGGTGACCGGGTCCTCCTCTGCTCCGACGGCCTCACCTCCATGCTCGATGACACAAACATCTCAGCAGTCCTTGCCAAGGGTGACGATGTCGCCGCAACCGTGTGGGAGTTGGTGGATGCAGCCAACGCCGCCGGCGGCGAGGACAACATTACCGTCGTGCTGATCGACGTGGTGGAGTAGCAGTGAGCCGCGAACCCGATACCATTCTCGGACCGTGAACTCTCAGCGGGTCCTTGCCGACCGCTACACCCTTGTATCTCACCTCGCCCGAGGTGGGATGGCCGACGTCTTCGTCGCCGAAGACCAGCGTCTCGGCAGGCGAGTCGCGGTCAAGGTACTGCACAGGGAGCACGCGTCGAGCGAGTCGTTCGTCCAGCGGTTTCACCGCGAAGCCCGGTCAGCAGCCGGCCTCGGCCATCCCAACGTGGTCAGCGTCTACGACTGGGGCGAAGACCAGGGCGTCTACTTCATGGTCATGGAGCTGATCGAGGGGAGGAACCTCCGCGAGGTCCTCAAGAGCGACGGCTCGCTACTTCCGGAGCGGGTGGCCGAGATCGGCATAGAGGTCGCCGAGGCCCTCGAATCCGCCCATGCCTCAGGGATCATCCACAGGGACATCAAGCCCGCCAACATCCTGCTGACCACCGACGGCGCAGTGAAGG
>JABMPV010000392.1 GCA_013202595.1 bacterium | reverse complement strand
GCCGGATCGGTCGCTTCCTCCTCTGGCGAGCCGGCCCGCCTGTCGGTCGCGCCAGGTACGCCGCCGTCGCAGACGACCTGACAGAGACGTACTTCTTCGAACTGCACGGCAGGACCGGTTCTGGTCGGGGTCCTGACGGCTCCGCCCACGAGCGGTTTCGAATGTGGAAGGAATCGCTCAGAGACGCAGGAGGACCCGCGGCATGACCATCCCGGCAAGCGAGGTGGGCGATCTCCTGGTCGCCCTCATCAGGAACGAATGCGTGAACGATGGTTCTCCCGATTCCGGTCATGAGGCGCGATCGGTCGAGACGATCACCGAGTATCTCGGAGTCGCCGGACGGCTCTTCGAACCCCATCCCGGCAGGCAGAGCGCGTTGTGGCGAGTCCGGGGCACCGATCCGGATGCGCCATCGCTGATGCTGCTCGGCCACACCGATGTCGTCCCCGCCAATCCGGCGACGTGGACCCATCCGCCGTTCTCCGGCGAACGCTCGGGAGGTTGGATCTGGGGCAGAGGGGCCGTCGACATGCTCAACGTGACCGCCGCGATGGCTGCCGCGTTCAAGCGGGTGCTCGACGGCACGGCGCACCCGCCGGAGGGTGATGTGATCTTCCTGGCCGTTGCGGACGAGGAAGCGGCGGGCACCCTCGGAGCGCGCTGGATCACCGAGAACCACTGGGATGACGTCGCTTGCGACTACCTGTTGACCGAGGTTGGCGCACCGGCGTTGCCTACCTCCGTGGGGACGGCGATCCCTGTGACGGTCGCTGAAAAGGGCCCCAATTGGCGGCGCCTCAAAGGAAAGGGGATCTCAGGGCACGGAAGCCAGCCATACGGAACGCTCAACGCCATCGTTCCCCTCGCCGAGGCGATCACCCGCCTCGCCGAGACACCCATGCCGGTCGACGTCACCGATGAGTGGCGGGCCTTCGTCGCCGGATGGGCGCCGGAGTCGGACCTGGCCGAGGCCCTCCTGGACGTGGATCGCCTCGACGAGGCCATCGATCTGATCACCCTCGACGATCCCGGCTTCGCTCGATGGATTCATGCGTGCACTCACCTCACCGTCACCCCGACGGTCCTGCATGGTGGGGTCAAATCCAACGTGGTGCCCGACTCGGCCGTGGCCTCCGTGGACATCAGGGCATTGCCTGGTCAGGACACGGCGAGCATCCTCGACCACCTTCGCAAGGCGATCGGGCCTGCTCTCGCCGAAGAGATCGAGATCGAGGCGATCACCGAGGCCGGCGCGAGTTCCTCCGTGGCTTCCGGGCCACTGTGGGAGGCAATCGGCGGTGCGGTCGGAGCCGAAGCCCGATTGGTGCCGACGATGATCCCCGTGGCCACCGACGCCCGCTTCTGGCGATCCCGGGGCACCGTCGCGTACGGGATCGGCCTGTATGACGACAGTGTCGCCTTCGGCGAGTTCCTCGGTATGTTCCACGGGGCCGACGAGAGGATCACCGAGGCCTCGCTCGGTCTCACCGCCGACCTCATCGCCGATGTGATCGGCCGCCTCTGGTCGTGACAAGCCGAACGTGAGTGATCCCGCAGTGCCTGGCAGCCTCGTCAGCGATCTCGACGGGGTCCTGTACCTGGGAGGCGAGGCAATCCCCGGTGCAGCCGCCGCCTTCAGATCCATCATGGATGCAGGGTGGCAGGTGCTGTTCGCGACCAACAACTCGACGCGAACTCCCGAGAAGGTGGCCGAGCACATGGAGACGGCGGCGGGTCTCGTTGTCGATCCTGCCGCCGTGATCACATCGGGCATGGCTGCGGCATCGCTGTTGTGCCCGGAGGACTCGCCCGCCCTGATCGTCGGCGAGATCGGCCTGCGCGAAGTGGTGGAACGCACCGGATGCGCTACCACGGAGGACCCCCGCGAGGCTCGCAGTGTGATCGTTGGCCTCGACCGAACATTCGACTACGAGACACTGGCACGAGCGTTCACGGCCCTCGACGGGGGAGCGCGTTTCATCGCGTCCAACACCGACGTGACGTTTCCGACGCCATCGGGACCGGTTCCGGGGGCGGGCGCATCGGTGGCCGCCATTGCAGCCGCAACAGGTCGCTCACCCGAGGTCGCAGGCAAGCCACACAGTGCGATGCAGGATGTTCTGTGCAGCCGACTCGGACCGGGTGCCGTATGGGTGGTGGGGGACAGGGCAGAGACCGATCTCGCTCTGGGCACGGCGATGGGGTGGCAGAGGATCCTCGTGCTCACCGGAATCGTCTCCGACCCGCGATTGGTGCCGGCTGAGCATCGCCCCGACCACGTGATCGACTCTGCAGCGGATCTGGCCCGCCTGCTCCTCTGACCGGGTGAGGCCCATGGAAGGCCGAACGCTCCCCGAACCAACCGCTCGCTCCCTACCGGGCCCTGACCGGCGGTTCGGGGTGCAGGGTTTTGGAGAGCAGCCGCCTCCGAAACGGGAGTGTGACCAGGACCCCGAACACGAACCCGGCAACGTGGGCTTCCCAGGCGACACCCGAGGAAGGGTCGGCGATGGCGAACTGGGTGAGGAACCAGATGCCGAGCAGCACGATCGAGGGTATGGCCGTCACGTAGAAGAAGATCAAGGTCAGCACGAGATGGCGCGGGAACAGGACCAGATAGGCACCCATGACCCCGGCTATCGCTCCGCTGGCGCCCACGAGGGGAATCGTCACGTCCTGATTCGCCATCACGAAACCGGCAGTCGCTGCGACGCCTGCGGCAGCGTAGAAGAGCAGATATCCGAGCGGCCCGAAGGCCTCCTCGACGTTGTTCCCGAAGATCCACAGGAACCACATGTTGAACAGCAGGTGCCCGATGCCTGCATGGAGGAACATGCTGATCATCCCGGACAGCCAGATGTTCTTGCCCGGAAACGGTTGATCCGCCAGCACCGTATCCAGGCACTCACCCGACGAGATCTCCTCGAAGTCCAGGGGGTGGCCCGTCGTCAATTCGCATGCGATTGCCGAGTATTCGTAGGCGAATCGGTCGGCTTCAGGTGATTCCGACGGCTGGATGAAGAAGAACACGGCGATGTTCGCGACGATGATCGCAAGAGTGATCAGGGGCCTGGCTCTGGTTGGATTGACATCTCGAATCGGTAACAAAAGCCGTTCCTGTCCCTCAGCCGGGCGATAATGCCCTCCATGGATACCATGGACCCGCCGGTGACGCCACCGGACCTCGCCCCCGTCGAAGATCTGGTGGACGCTCTCAACGCCGCACCCGCCACCGAAGCCCCTGCGCTCGCCGATGAGATCGCCGATCTGCTCGAGAGCGCACTCGATTCCCCCGGCGATCAGGAGGGCTCATCCTGACGCGCCGCCGCCTGGATCAGGAGCTCGTCCGACGCGGCCTGATGTCGAGCCGGACGGCGGCCCGGCGCGCCATCGACGATGGCCGCGTCGTCGTGGGGGGAGTCACATCCGCCAAGGCGGCGACACTGGTTGCCGCAGTCGATCCGATCGATATCGCACGCGACCAGCAGGACTGGGCCGGGCGGGGGGCGCTCAAACTCGTGGCTGGTCTCGACGCATTCGCGATCGATCCGGATGGGGCCAATTGCCTCGATGTCGGGGCATCGACCGGGGGATTCACCGATGTGCTGCTGCACAGGGGCGCCGCCCGTGTCGCCGCCGTCGACGTCGGATACGGACAGCTGATCTGGCGGCTCCAGAGCGATTCGCGCGTGGCCGTCTTCGACCGGACCAACTTTCGGACCACCGACCCGGCCACGTTCGGCTCGCCGTTCGACCTCGTCGTCGTGGACGTGTCGTTCATATCCGTGAGACTGCTGGCCGGGCGACTTGCCGAGGCCGGACGCGATGGATGCGAGTATGTCATCCTCGTGAAGCCCCAGTTCGAAGCGGGCCGCGACCATGTCGGAAGGGATGGGATCGTGCGCGATGCAGCAATCAGGGTCCGCACCGTTCATACGGTGGCCGGCGCCCTCACCGATATCGGCATCGCTCCGCAGGAGGTCATCAGGAGCCCGATCACCGGCGCCAGGGGCAACGTCGAGATCCTCCTGTATTGCATCGCGGGGGCCACCCCGGGGCTGAGCGTTCTAGACGTCGAGGAGTCCTGTCCATGAAGTTCGCCCTCGTCCTCCACCCATTGCGCGGACGCGCCGAGGATCTGGCCGAGCGATTCACCTCAGAGGCGATCGCTCGCGGCATGGCCGTCAGCGCGGAACCGGCCGACGCCTACAGGGTCTCCGGCACCGAGGTCAGGGCCGAAGGATCCGCCGGAGACGCCGACATCGTCGTAGCAGTCGGCGGCGACGGCACCGTTCTGCAGGCCGTCAGGCGATCGCTGGAACCGGGTATCCCCATCCTCGGGGTCAACGCCGGCCAGGTCGGCTTTCTCACGGAGGTGGAGCCGCCATTCATCTCCGACGCTCTCGATGCGATCGAGAGCGGCAACTACACCATCGCGGAACGGACGACCATAGAAGCCCAGATAGGCGACACGCTCTCAGCGACGGGCCTCAACGACGTCGTCATCGAAAAGGCCGTTTCCCAGCACGTCCTGCGGGTTTCAGCCCATGTCGGCGACGATCTCCTGACCAGATACCGCGCAGACGCCGTGGTGGTCGCCACTCCGACCGGTTCCACTGCCTACACCTACTCGGCCGGTGGGCCGCTGCTCGATCCGGATCTCGATGCGATGGTGGTGACGACTGTCGCACCGCACACGCTGTTCTCCCGTCCCATCGTGTTCCGCCCCGACGTGCGCCTCACCCTGAAAGTCGAGGGCGACAGGTCTGCCAGGGTCAATGTGGACGGCAGATGGCTGGCCGATCTCGACCCCGGAGACGAAGTGTCCATCGTCAGGGGCACGAGCATGGCCCGATTCATCCGGTTCCAGCCTCGCAACTTCGTTCGCTCGGTACGCGACAAGTTCCACCTCCACGATGGGTGATCGCCATGCTCGATGAGCTCATCGTCGAGAACCTCGGACTCATCGACAGCGCCCATCTCGAGCCCGGATCTGGCCTCGTCGCCGTCACCGGCGAGACCGGGGCAGGCAAGACGCTGCTCCTCGGTGCGCTCCGCCTCCTCAGAGGCGACGCCGCCCGTACCGATCGGATCGGGCCCTCCGGTGACGAAACCCGTGTCGAGGGACGCTTCCTCGTCGATGGCGCAGAGTTGGTGGTGGCGCGGCGCGTCAACTCGGCGCGATCTCGCGCCTACCTCGACGGGTCGATGGTTCCCGCCGGCATGCTCGCCGACAAGATCGGGCGCCTCGTCGAAATCGTGGGACAGCACGAGCACCTCACCATCGGCTCGGAGCGGGTCATCCGGGCGATGATCGACGCCGGGCTGGGGAAGAAGGGCCTGGCCGCCATCACGTCGTACGAGGCCGCGTGGGAAAGGCTCACGCTTCTGCGGGCCGACCGCAATGCGCTTGGCGGCGATCGGCGATCTCTCGAGCGCGAACGCGACCTCGCATCACATCAGGCCGCCGAGATCGACAAGGGCGGCCTCTCGCTCGGAGAGGATCACGCCCTGTCCGACTCGCTCGGAAGGCTGCGGCACGCCGAGGAGATCGCCGAGGCACTTGCTGAGGCCTACGACCTGGTCGCCGCGGATGAAGGTGGAGCAGTCGATCACCTCGGTCATGCCGCCCGATCGATCGAGCGCCTCGCAGGCCTCGACCCGCTCCTGCGGCCACTCGCAGAGCGGATGACGGGCCTGGCTGCCGAGGCTGCCGATTGCACCGTGGACCTGAGACGCGAGATCGACAACCTCGATCGCGACCCGTCGGCACTCCAGCGGGCTGAAGAGCGCATGGCGCTGATCGGCGATCTCAGGCGCCGCTACGGCGACTCGGTCGGCGACATCATCGAGTTCGGTGCGTCACAGTCGGCGCGCTCCCGGGAGATCGAGACGCTGCTCGAGCGCGCCGACGGCCTCGCAGCGGAGGTCTCTGCTGCCGAACACGCTCTAGCGGCCGCAGGGAGAAACCTGCGTGAAGCTCGGGCCACAACGGCAGCGACGCTCGGCGACGGCGCCGCGGGTCATCTCCGCGAGTTGGGTTTCAGCGCCCCCGTCGTCTCGATCGTCGTCGCCGATGCGGCTCCAACCGCCTCGGGATCCGATCACTGCTCTCTCCTGTTTGCCTCGGATTCCGCCCTGGACCCCGGCCCCGTCGGGCGGATTGCGTCGGGAGGCGAGCTCAGCAGGCTGGTTCTGGCTCTGCGCCTCGCCGCCGGTGTGGGCGAGGCGCCGGTCGTGGCTTTCGACGAGATCGACGCCGGCATTGGAGGTGCGACAGCTCTGGCCGTGGGTGCCAAACTCGCTGCGCTCGCCGAAGACAGGCAGGTCCTCGTGGTCACACATCTGCCCCAGGTGGCCGCATTCGCGCGGACCCACATCGTGGTCGACCGCCGGGGCGCGGTCGCAGAGGTCAGAACGGTCTCGGGGGAAGACCGCCGCGAGGAATTGGCCCGCATGCTGGGTGGACTGCCCGAGAGTGAACGGGGCAGGAGCCACGCCGATGAGCTCCTCGCCATCGCCGCCAAACGCGGATAGCCCGCTCGGACACTCCGGAGCCGGCGTACCCGGGTATCCCTGAGGCAGGGGCCCACGCTGCTACCCTCCCGCGCCAACGTGACAAAGTACGTGTTCGTCACCGGCGGAGTCGCCTCGAGCCTCGGCAAGGGGATCACTGCAGCGTCTCTCGGCCGGCTCCTCACCCTCCGTGGCCTCGATGTGGTCAACCAGAAACTCGATCCGTACATCAACGTCGACCCGGGAACGATGAACCCGTTCCAGCACGGAGAGGTCTTCGTCACCGACGACGGCGGCG
>JABMPV010000391.1 GCA_013202595.1 bacterium | reverse complement strand
GGTCTGTCCCCAGGAGGAGCAGTGTGAGGGCATGTGTGTGATGGGCGTCAAACGCGAACCCGTTGCCATCGGGTACCTGGAGCGCTTCGTCGCCGACTGGGAGCGTGACCACGGGGACGGTGCTGCCGTCGCTGTGGCGGTCCCCACCGGCAAGAAGGTGGCGGTGGTCGGCTCGGGACCTGCCGGTCTGGCCTGCGCGACCGATCTGGCCCGAGCCGGGCACGAGGTAACGGTGTTCGAGGCCCTGCACGAACCGGGCGGGGTCCTGGTCTATGGCATCCCCGAGTTCCGCCTGCCCAAGGAGATCGTTGCCGCCGAGGTCGAGGGTCTTCGACAGATGGGCGTGACCATCCAGACCAACCATGTCATCGGGCTCACGGACACCATCGACGAGTTGTTCGAGGAGGAGGGCTTCGACGCCGTGTTCCTCGGGGTGGGTGCAGGTCTTCCCCGATTCCTTGACATCCCCGGCGAGAACCTGGTCGGGGTCTACTCGGCCAACGAGTTCCTCACCCGGGTCAACCTCATGAGGGCCTTCGCCGAGGGATCTGACACCCCTGTCTTCGACCTCTACGGCAAGAGGGTTGCGGTGTTCGGCGGCGGCAACACGGCGATGGACGGGGTGCGCACCTCGCTGCGCCTCGGTGCCGCCTGGGCCGGGATCTTGTACCGGCGGTCCGAGGAGGAGATGCCGGCGAGGATCGAAGAGGTCCACCACGCCAAGGACGAAGGCGTCGAGTTCGTGACGTTGACGGCTCCTCTCGAGTTCCTCGGGGACGACCGGGGTCATCTTCGCGCGGTCCGGCTCCAGGAGATGGAGTTGGGCGAACCCGATGACAGTGGCCGGCGACGACCCGTTCCCATCGAAGGGAGCGAGCGTGAGGTCCCCGTCGACATGGTCGTCGTCGCCATCGGCAATGCTCCCAACCCGCTGCTTGCCAGGACGGCTCCCGACTTGGAGCGGACCAGGTGGGGCACACTCGTCGCCGACGATGAGACCGGGAAGACGCCCAGGAAGGCCGTCTTCGCCGGTGGTGACATCGTCACGGGCGGGGCAACCGTCATCCTGGCAATGGGAGCGGGGCGCAGGGCAGCCGCCGCGATCGACGAATACCTGGCCACAGGGGAGTGGTGAGGGGGCGCGCCGGCTTGCGCGCCCGCTGATCTCAGCGGCGGATCGGTTCGGCAGATGCCGGGTCGTCCGGCCACGAGTGCTTCGGGTATCTCCCGGCCATGTCCTTGCGGACGTCGTTCCACGATCCCTGCCAGAACCCGGCGAGATCCGAGGTGATCTGGACGGGCCGATCAGCCGGCGACAGCAAGTGGAGGACCACCGGACGCCCGCCGGCCTGCGGTGTCGTGGTGGTGCCGAACATCTCCTGCACCTTCACTGCGAGAACCGGATCGGTGCCGTTGTAATCGACGGCAACCGATCGTCCGCTGGGCACCTCGACGTGGGTCGGAGCCAGTCGATCCAGGTCGGCTGCTGCGTGATGGGGGAGTGATCGGCGCAGTGCTCTGATCAGGTCCACCTCGGCGATGTCGTCGAGTCCCGTGGGGGATCCGGCGGCGGGCATCAGCCAGATCTCGAGAGTGGCGGCCAGGCCCATATCCGACCAGTCGGGCCATGGGTCGCCGACGTTCCTGTGGAGGAACCCGACACGTTGCTGGAGCGATCTGGCGCCACTGGTCCAGGGGAGATCTGCAAGCGAGCGGTCCCTGAGCCGCTCCAGGATGGCTGCGGTCACCTTCGGGGACGGGTCCGGCCGCCGCTCGGTGCGGTCGAGATTGAGGCCGCCGATCATCCGCTCTCGGCGCTCCACGAGGCGCTTCCCCGACCAGGTGAGGGTGGTCGCGTCTGTCACTTCGTCGCCGAATGCTGCTGCGACGTCCTCGGCGTCGATTGCTGCCGCCAGGCGGATACGAGCATCTTTTCTGCGCCCGTCGAGGTCGGCAGCCACCACGAACCGCTCCGGGGCGAGCGGGTCACCAGCCGGGATCCAGGCCGTGGTCCCGGTCCTGAGTTGGAATCGTCCCGGGCTTCCCCGGCGAACGGCCAGCCGATCGGGGAACGCCAGTGCCAGCAGGCGTCCGGCCGCATCCGGATCGAATGCCCCGGTGACCCCTGCTCTCGCGGCGAGATCGTCGGCCTCCCTGCGGATGCCCGACACCGCCCTCCCGTCGGCCAGTGGATGGCGTTGCCCTTCGACCACCGATGCCCTGAGACCGAGATCGACGGGCACCTCGTCGGGGTGGCCCCTCAGGAGATCGCGACCGTCGATCAGCGCGGTCAGCCGGTCTTGTGCCTCATCTGAGGTATGCGTGTCGAGCTTGCCCGACATGGCAAGCACCGTCACGTCGTCGGCGATATTCTCCGTTATCCGCATGACCGTCGTCTCCTTAGCCGGATCATGCCGGGCAAGCGGGCGCCATGCAACAGGGGTTTTGCTCATTGCCAGGAACGTAATCCTTAGTGCATTTATGGTGTTCTGGTGAAGGGGCGACGGATTGGATGATATAGGCCTTGGCGCAACGGTCTGAGGACGAGCAGAGATTATTGCCGGAACTGTGTCGGAAGTGAAAAATTCTGGATTTAAATACCCGTGCTTCAGTTGAAATCGAGATACTTTTAAAGGTAATTTGAAATTCCTCGTTCCGCTCGGAGCGATTTCTTTAGATCATTTGATCCACCCGACGGGTAGGCTCCCCCTCTAGCGC
>JABMPV010000390.1 GCA_013202595.1 bacterium | reverse complement strand
TCCGGCAAGGACGCAGGACGTGGACGCACTTCACCGTGCGTCGAGGACGAGGACACAGCCGGGGGCGTCATCTGGCCGTCGTGAACGCGGCAAACGTTTGTGGTCGGGGCACTAGTGACACATACGAGCAGTGGGCCAACGTCGCGAGATGCAAGGCGACTCCCGGTACTTGGCCCGACCTGGTCGTCAACCGCTCACGACGACCTTGATCTCGATGCTCTCATGCAATCCTCCATGCGCGCCGACCAGTTCGAAGCACACCGTGTTGGTGCCCGGCTTCGTTGGCTCCAGCGTGATGATTGCGAAGTGCGAAATGCCGTCCACGAATTCGTTCGGATCCTCGCTTCGGGTCCCGGCATCCTCCGACACCACGGTCATTGTCCCGGGATCAGCGACCACCCACGTGTATTCGTCGGGCACGTCGGAGGGCCGGATACTCCATCCGGGCTCCGCCTCGAACGATGGCCCATGGTCTGATGAACGGGTCGGCAATCGAGGCAGTCAGGGAGCCGCTTCAACCAGATGTGGGCCCGCCGGAGCACCGACCTGGTGGTGCAATGACCAGCCGCACTCCCCACGTTTTCTGCGGATCTGCGCCCGGGAGTAGGTTTGATTCAACGCAGCATCAGGAGGAGTTCCGTGGCCACATCACAGTCCTACCCTGCCCGCCTCGACATCGACTATCCCGACCAACTCGATCGATTCACCACCTTCTTCAGGCTCATCTGGGTCATCCCCGTCGCCATCCTCGCGGGACTGGCGACCGCCAGTCAGCTCTGGTTCGCAGTGGCACTGATGATCGTCTTCCGCTTCCGCTACCCCAGGTGGTGGTTCGACTTCCTGCGAGACCTCACACGCTTCAGTACCAGGGTGGGCGCCTACATGCTCCTGCTTACCGACCAGTACCCGCACGCGGACGAAGCACAGTCGGTCCACCTCGAGATCGATTACCCGGACGTGGACAAGGACCTCAACCGGTGGCTGCCACTGGTGAAGTGGTTGTTGGCCATCCCCCACTACCTGGTGCTGGCCGTCCTGTTCATCGGAGTCTTCTTCGTCTCCATCATCGCCTGGTTCGCCATCCTGTTCACGGGTCGGTACCCGAGAGGACTATTCGACTTCACCGTGGGCGTCTTCCGCTGGAGCCTCAGAGTCGAGGCGTATGCCTTCTTGATGGTCACGGACGAGTACCCACCCTTCAGCCTGAAGTAGCACCCGACGGCAGAGCGCGCGCTCAGGTCCGCCGGGACATCAGCACGACGCCGGCAGGGAGGCCCTGGATCGTGCTGATCCTGCGGCCTTCCTGAACCGCCGGTCTGGGGTCGGTGACCTCCAACCCGAGGGTTCGGAGCCTCGCGCCGGTGGCGTCGAGGTCGTCGACCTCGAGAGCGACGCCGTACAGCAGCGGCCGGTCGAGGCTGTGTGACTCGATCACTTCCAGGAGCGTGCCGACCAGGAAGAAGGCCGTCTGACGCCCTCTGATCTCGTCCTTTCGGCGAACGGGCACCCCGATGGCCGCCAGAGCACTCACCGCTGCGTCGAGTCTCGGGACCAGCAGGACGATGTGGTCGATACCCCATCCGTCCATACGCGGGCCCGCCATCGGCACGGCAGCGCGGACCTCGATCAATGGCGCCTGCGGCTGCCAACACCACGCACGCCGGCCACTGTGGAGCACCACACCGCCGGCGTCCCATGCGGGTGCCAGTCCGAGCCGGGACCAGTTGATGGGGAGGCGGACACCGTCGATGACAGGAGTGTTCATGACGAGGTCAGGCCCGAGGAACTTCCGGCGCCGCTTCCCCGTACTTCCCCGAACGGGTTCCTGACTCCATCGGCACCTCGGGCCTGCCTTTCTGAATCCACGATACGAGCGACCCGACCGGGCGGTCAACCCGGTCGATCGAGCTTGCTTTTCGCGAGAGTAGCCACGTAACCGGCTTCGTCTGACCCCATCCAACCCACCTGCGGGATCAGTCGGCGGGTTCTCCACATATCCACAGATATCCACAGGTGCTTGTGCACAGGTCGTGTCGACAAGTGTTCAGAGGGACTTTTCGCGAACCGATGCCACCCGGCCGTTCAGGTGCCGGTTATGCCCTGGTACAACTCGAGCATGCGATTGGCCGTTTGCTGCCACGAGAACCGCTCGGCATGGGCGACGGCCCCTGCCGACAGCCGTCCGGCCTCCAGCGGATCGTTGAGAATCCCGAGCAGGGCTTTGGCATAGTCACCGGGATCCCATCCCGAGATGAGTGTCCCGGAGATTCCGTCATCGACGGCATAGGCCAGTCCCCCGACCCTGGCCGCCACCACCGGGAGCCCGCACGATTGTGCCTCGGCGGCGACCATCCCGAACGACTCGCTGCGAGAGGGGACGATGAGGACGTCGGCCGCCCGGTAGGCGTCTGCGACCGAACTGTGGGGCAGGGTCCCTGCAAACGTGACCCTGTCACTCAGGCCCGCTTCGGCGACCATCGAGCGCAGCATCGCCACCTCGGCCTCGCCAAGATCGCCGCTAGGTCCGCCGACGATCAGCATCTGCGCACTCGGCAGCGACCCGGCCACCTCGGCGAACGCCTCGATACCGAGGTCCAGTCCCTTGAGCGGCTGGATCCGCCCCACGTAGAGGACCAGGGGGCCCTGGGCGATTCCGAGGGACTCACGGGCGGCGGACTTGGATCCAGGGAAGAAGATATCGTGATTCACTCCCGGAGGCGACACGCACAGGCGCTCGGGGTCTGCGGCATAGTGCTCGATCAACTCACCTGCCTCGGCAGGAGTCGATGCGACCACGCAACCTGCTCTAGCGATCACCTCTACCTCGGCTGCGATGCGCAGCAGGCTCGGCGGAGGGTCGTCGACCCGCCTGGTGGCCTCCTTGACTCGCCCCAGCGTGTGGAACGAGATTGCCAGTGGGACACCGGTCATCTCCTGGAGGAGCGCACCCACCCAGCCCGATAGCCAGTAGTGGCTGTGCACGAGGTCGTACACGACGTCGTCGGCTGCCATGAACTTGACCATCCGCTCTGCGAACTCTCCCACCAGGTCGGCCAGGTCATCCTCGGCCACGGCTCGCGTGCCCGGGCCGGAAGGAATGGTGATGACCCGGTACCCCGGCATCACCTCGACCACCCTGTGGACCCCGTCACCCGGTCGTGTGTAGACATCGACGTCGACGCCGCGGCCCGCCATGGTCCTGGCCAACTGATCGACATACACGTTCATGCCGCCGGCGTCACCGGCCCCGGGTTGGGCGAGCGGCGAGGTATGGATGCTGACGTAGGCGCCCCGGCGAATCATCGAACCGCCTCGATGACGAAGAGCGGGCGGGCGACAGCACCGAGTCTGTACTTGTAGACCTCATCACCTTTGAGGAAGTCGAACCGGGCCCTGCCTGCAGTGATGGCTGCGTCGATCAGTGCCGTCACCAGGACGGCTCCTGGAGATGCATGCCCCGCATCCGGATCGAAGGCGGAGTTGTAGAGGTAGTACGCACCGGCATCCTCGAACCCGAAAGCAGCTGCAACGGGAGAGCCGTCTGCGCCGGAGAGCACATCGAAGCGGGCCCCCGGCACCGACGCCTCGAGATCGGCGAAGAAGGCCTCCATCTCTGTCGTCATGAAGTCGCCCTTCTCCCCCGCTGCTGCCCTATGCATCGAGGAGAACACCGACAGGGCCTCGGAAGCATCCCGGTGTTCCAGCGAGGGTTCACCGAGCGCCTCGATGAACCTTCGCTGCTTGCGCCGTACCTCGTGACGCTGCTTCTTGTCGAGTTGCTCGAGGTAGAGGCCCCAATCTGCGGGGAGATCGAGGATGGCCGCCGCCTCGTGCTGGACGGACTCAGCGCCAATGCCGGCGCTCTGCAGGCCCTTGACGATCGGTTCGGCCGCTTCGAGGGGAAGGGAATCGAACCGGATGCGGGTGCCCTCATCGAGTGAGAGGGCAAGGTCGGCGACGAGTTCGTCGATGCCACTGCCGAGAGGAGCGTGATAGTCGGTGAGATCCTCTTCTCCCATGAACATGACGGTGTCGCCGCGCCGCACCAGAGGCATGAGCGCATCGGGAGTCTCGACCAACAGCGGGTCGCCGCCGCGATGCCGCCACCACGCCTGCAGGAACTCGCGTCCACCGAAGGGCCCGATGTGATCTGCGGTCGGCGCCCAATCGAAGCCGGATGTGCCCCAATCGTCGTGAATCCTCATCAGCGGCCCACGACGTGCTGCCGCCCGACCTCGCGCCCGCCACCCAGTACGGGTGGCGCAGCGACATCGGCCAGCATCGCGGTCGGGTGGTCGGGGAGGAGGCCGAGGCGACGAAGGCCATCGACGATGCCGACGGCTGCGGGGGCCAGCAGACCCGACGACGACTTGGCGACAATGCCGATGCCCCCGTACCAGGCGAGACCCAGGCATCCCTGAGCCCCACCCTTGACGACGGATGGAACCCATCGCGCCAGTTTCGCCTCGGATCGATCACCATCGGAGGTGAGCGAGGCGAAGCGACTCATCGCTTCGCGGACTTCGCGATACTCGGGATCCGACGCGACCCGGGCAAACGCCCTGGCCAGGCCGATGACGCTCCCACTGAACGTGGGGACGCCACATCCGTCGATACCCGTTTGGCCAGGGTCTTCGCCTGTGGCATCGGCCATCCGCAGCCCGATGCGCTGCTGGAGTGGGTGATCGGGGTCGATGTAGGTCAGGGGCCAGTCGTTGGCAACGCACGCAGCGAGCATGCCGGAGTGCTTGCCGGAGCAGTTGTAGAACAGCCGTCTGGGCGACCGCTCTCCCAAGGCAACCCAGGTCCTCATGGCGGAGAGGCTGCTGGGCCACGACGGCGGGCACAGGAGGTCGTCCTCGCCCAGTCCCGATCGCCCGAGGATCTTGCGGACGTATGCAACATGGGTCGGCTGGCCGCCGTGGCTGCCCGTCGCAATGGCGAGTTCCTCGGGGCACAGCCCCGCACCTGAGGCCTGCGACTCAGCCGCCTGGAACGGCTTGGCAGCAGATCTGAAGAAGAAGGGGACGTCAACCTGTGGGCCCTCTGCGAACAGGACGCGGCCATCTGCCGACACTGCGGCGATGGAGACTTCATGCCTGGCTTCGATCAATCCAGACCGGACGTCGCCGATCAGCACTCGGTCAACCCCGCAAGAGGTCTGCGGGATCCGACAGGCCCTCGCGGTAGCGCCGGGTCAGTTCGGCCTGGAGGATGTCGATTGCGCCATGGACGGTGCGTCGCTGATCGGACACCCCGGTCTCCACTTCGGTGAGCCGGGCCTGGGCCTCGGTGATCTCCTCTTCGGTCAGGTCGGGCAGGCGGGCGATGAAGTCGTCGCCCAGGACCTTGTCGACCGCCCGGCGACCGACTGCCGGGATCTCAGGCGCCTCGACGGGGACCGCCCTCTCGGGGAAGGCCCCACCGACACTGGCGCCGTGGGCGAGGATCTCGGGAAGGGCTTCGAGCAGGCTCCGCTTCTCTTCGCCCGTGCGCCTGCGGCTCTCGAACCCAAGGATGTCCATGCGTCCGTGGAGCAGACGTCTGTAATAGGAGAGCTCTGTGTCGAGATCGCTGCACATCTGGCGACGGGAGCGAAGCTCATCGAGGTCGAGCGAATCTAGATTGTTCGTGAATTCCGCAGACGAGATGATGTCGATGCGGCGGCGGTTCTGTTCTTTCACTGCTCACCCAGGCCGGTTCGGAGACAGGGTATCTGGTCGGCGGCCCCCGGCTAGGGGCACACTGCCTTGATCGTAGGATACGGGTTCACGGCGGTGATCCCTCCCGGGTAGATCCCGAAATGTAGGTGATAGGCCCCTGGAGCGGGATTCCCCGTGTCCCCCATGTACCCGATGACCGTCCCACGTGTCACCCAATCGCCCGAATCGACACCTTCGGCGAATGTGTCGAGGTGGGCATAGAAGTACGACGACCCGTGGTCGGCGAACAGCCACACGATGTTCCCGCCGAGCGCCCCAAACCTTCGCTCGATGATTCCGTCACCTACGGCGATCAGGGGCGTCCCCTGTCTGCCCATCATGTCGATGCCCTTGTGGGTTCTGCCTCCCGATCGAGGGGCTCCCCACGTGTCGGTCCACGACGAGAACCCTGAGACCGGGCAGATGAATCCCGGCGTGACGTCGAGCGGCACACCCAACTCCGGGTGGGCGAGCGAACGGCGCAGTTCTTCCTGGCGAAGACGCTCCTGCTCTTCTCGATAGCGCTGAGCCGCCAGTTCCTGCTCGGCCGACAGCACCTGGCTCTCCGCCTCGGCGACCACGACAGAGGTGTCGTCGACGACACCCTGGGCCGAGGCGAGCACCGCCTCGGCCTCTGAGAACAACTCGTCCATCCTCGCGGTGATCGCCTCGGCCTCAGCCCTGAGCACTGCGACCCGAACACCGTCGTCTGCGAGCCGCCCCTTGAGGCGCTCCATCTCGGCGGTGGTTGCTTCGAGCGAATCGAGGGCGGCAGCCTCCGATTCGACGGCACCCGAGAGGATCTGCCTGGCGATCAGAGCCTGCTGGATCTCCTCGGGGTCGACGACACCGGCCATCGCATCTCGTTCGGGGCCGAACATGTAGGCCTCGACGGCTCGCTGTACGACGGTTTCGCGGAGGTCCCGGACATCGTCCTCGTAGGCGTCGATGCGGCTCCGCACCTGGCCCATCCGGAAGGTGATCTCCTGGAACTCCGAGTTGATCGTCTCATAGAGGATGGCGGCGTCCTCGAGATCGGTGAGGGCTGCTGCCCGCTCCTCCGCCCTGCCTGTGGCCTCGGCGATCGCAACCTCCTGCTCGAGGACGGCGGCTTCGCGTTCGCGGCGCGCTTGTTCGACCTCCTCCTCTGTGATGGAGGATGCCGGCGACGCCGTGCCGATCATGGCAACGGCCAGCAACACCGCCAGAGCGGTGCGAGTTCTGGCCCTCATACGGCCGATCGTATGCGCGGATTCGGAGAACACGGTCGATTTCCCTCCCTCCACCTGAGCATCGGCACAGGGGAGTTCGAGGTGAAGCGCGACGCGAGCCAAGAGCTGGGGTGTTCTCCTGCCCCGGACCGAGCCGGGAGAGGGCCCCCGGGCAGGCTCGCCGCCGTGCCCACATTCCGCCTGGATTTCTACGCCATCTCTCCCTATCGACCGGGCCGCTCGGCCGACGATGTCACGGCGGAGACCGGGATCTCCGATGTGGTCAAGATGGCATCCAATGAGAGCCCCGAACGGCCGTTCCCCGAGGCGATCTCTGCGGCAACTCATGTGCTGAGCGATGCCCACCACTATCCCGACAACCGCCGCCTCACCCTGACGAACGCTCTCTCCGATCACCTCGGCGTGCCCGCCGCAAACACCCTCACCGGAGGTGCGAGCAACGAGATCACCCTGATGACAGGTCTGGCGTGCGGCGGACCCGGGACGTCGGCGGTGTTCGCAGAGCCATCGTTTCCCCTCTACAGGATCGCAACGCTCGCATCGGGGGCCACACCTATGGCGGTGCCGCTCGATGCCGAGCACCGTCACGACCTCGACGCAATGGCTGCCGCCATCCGACCCGACACCACCGTGGTGTATGTGTGCAATCCCAACAACCCCACCGGCACCCATATCTCCACCGATGATGTCGCCGGTCTGATCGATGCCATTCCCGATAAGACGCTGATCGTCGTGGACGAGGCCTACGCCGAGTACGCCACAGCTGCGGACTATCACTCGCTCGCAGCCGAAGCGGCCGCCAGGCCGAACCTCATGGTCACGAGGACGTTCTCCAAGATCTACGGCCTCGCCGGTGCGGCACCCGGAACGAGTGACGGAACGAGCCGAAGCCAACCGCAGCGCCCGCACCGCGCTGGGCACGGGTCTGCGACTCCGCGGCTTCGATGTGTCGCACAGCCAGGCCAACTTCGTCTATGCGGGTTTCGGCGGGCAGTGCGACGACGTGGTCGCCGGACTCACCTCGCGCGGCGTCATCGTCCGGCCTTCGGCTCCCCAGGGATGGCTCCGGATCTCAGCGGGCGCGCCTCAGGAGAACACCCGGTTCTTCGATGCGCTCGATGAGGTGCTGGCCCTCACGCAACGGCAGTGAGCAGCAGCCAGAAGGCTGCCGCAGCAGGGAAAAGCCCATCGAGGAACGAGAGGCTCCCGGGCATGGTCCCCGCTGCGAAGAACCCGCCTGCTCGCATCAGGGTGCCGATGTTCCTCCCTGCCACCAGGGCGATCGCCGCACCGATACTCCCTAGGAGAATGGGCACGATCTCGTCTCCCCACACCACGGCGGCAACGACTCCGGCGCCGATGGCTCCGATGAGGGTCATGGTCACCGGATCCAGCATCTGAATGCCCGACCTGCCGCCGAGCCATCCTGCACCTATCCCGGCGACGGCGACGACGAGGAATGCGAGCATCTCCTCTTCCGAGCGGAGCCGGAGCACGATCATCGTCCCGGCGCCGGACGATGCGATCAGCGTGAGCACCACCGTCGCCGCGATCGAAGGGATGGAGCGGTATCGAGGGGCGGCGATGCTCCACACAAGAGCCACCAGCGTCGCTCCTGCGACAGCCGCAGCGAGGCCGGGCACACCGAAGCGATAGGCGGCCAACACTGCGCCGAGTGTGCCAAGGAGAGCAGGGATCACACCCACACGAAGATCCCGCCGCCCCGCAGACTCGGAGGCGTCGAGCGCCCACACTGCTGCCACCAGAACGACGACCACGGCCAGCCATTGGAGCGAGATGGCATTGGCGACGAACAGCGCCAGCGTGCAGGCGATGACGATCCCCGCCTCCATACCGGCGGGAGAGCGCACCGCGGTGGTCCCGCCGCTCACAGGAGGGATCAGGGCGATCTCATCTTCGTCGGTGACGGGTGCCGAGGAATCTGCGTGCGTCCCATTGACCCAGGCCTTGGCCGGGCCGAGCCCGGCGGCAAACGCCGGCCCGAACCGCTCGACGGCATTGTCGAGCACTTCACCGACCGTCGCACCCGGCACGTCGGCCAGGGCAGACCCCGCTGCCTCTCGAAGATTGGCGAACATCCGAAGGCGAGCCATCACGCACCAGCCATTTCGATAGAGCCCGAGATCACGATGGACCCATCGGGGCGGGTGGTCTCGAAGAGATATGCCCCACTCGCAGACGACCAGACGGTGGTGGCGAGGTCACTCCCCGGAATGACCATGTCGGTGAACCGTGCGGCGAGGCGGCGTACGGCGACGGGATCACCGTCGGCCAGGTGATCCACCAGACCTCCGGCCACCAGAGCGAGAGTGCCCAGTCCATGATTGATGACACCCGGGAGACCGACTGCGGTGGCGACGCCGGCGTCGAGATGGATCGGATTGTGGTCGCCGGAGGCGTCGGCATATCGCAGCGGCATCGTCAGATCGACGTGCTTGGTGAACTCCGTCTCGATGTCTCCTTTGACCGGAGGAACCGGACGTGCCTCCGACTCGCGTCTCACGCCGCTGCCGCCGCCGCGAACGAAGATCGTCGCGTACTGGTCGACGACGGGCTCGCCGTCGAGGCCGACTGCCGCCACCTTGGTGACGTAGATCGCTCCCGAGCCCTTGTCCTCGACCCGTTCCAGCGAGGGTGTCAGCACCAGCGGCCCGGGACGGACCGGCTTGTGGAAGACGATCTCCTCCTCACCATGGACGGTCATCAGGGGATTCTCCACGCCGAGGTCGGGGTCGGAGCCGACGGTGCCCAACATGATCGGGAGGCCCGGCACGACGGGGAACACGGGCGATCCGACCTGGTCTCCGGCCGATGCCAGGTACCTGGGGTTGGTGTCTGAGGCAGCCGCGGCATAGGCCTCTATCTGTCGAGGGATGATGGTCACCTCGACGGAGTCGAAGACCTTTCCTGCGAGGTCGAAGTTGAGCGGCATGAGGCGTCTCCTGGCAGCCGGGGTGCGCTGTCGGCAAGGGTACCCCCGGGCGACCGCCGCCCCGGCGTTTCGATGGTCAGTCGTGTGCGGGCAGCACGGTCCCGACTACCTCACCGAGACCGATACCGGCGGCCGGAGCCGAGCCACGCAGGACGACGGTGTCGCCGTCTTCGAGATACGACCGGGTCTCTCCGGAGGGCAGGGTGATCGGCCGGGCGCCGTCCAGAGTGGCCTCGATCAGACACCCCTTCGACCCCGCCGCCTTGCCCGAGATAGTCCCCGACGAAATGAGGTCGCCCGGTCGAAGGGCTGCGCCGTTCACGGTGAGATGGGCCAACTGTTGGGCGAAGGTCCAGTAGACGCCACGCATCGACGTCCTGCTCACCACCATCGGAGCGGATGCCGCCGTGCCGAGATCCACACCCAGATCCAGATCGAGGCCCCAGTCTCCCGACGGCCTGAGGTACTCGAGCGGTTGTGGACTCTGCGGACGCGAGGGGATCATCGCCGTGGTGAGCGCATCCAACGGGATCACCCACGGCGACACCGACGTCGCAAACGACTTGGCGATGTTGGGACCGAGAGGGCGCCCCTCCCACTTCTGGAAGTCCCGGGCGCTCCAATCGTTCACGAGCACCACGCCGAAGATATGGTCGGCGGTGTCGTCGATGTCGATCGGCCGGCCGATCCCATTGCCCGGCCCGACCACGAACCCCACCTCCAACTCGAAGTCGAGGGCCGCGGTCTCCCTGTGCTCCGGCATCCCATCGGGTCCGAGCACCTGGCCCCGTGGCCTGCGAACGGGCGATCCGGACACCATCACCGTGCTCGGAGTCCCTCGATAGGCGACCGGCATGTGACGCCAATTGGGTAGCAGCGGTTCGCCCTCCGGGCGCAAGATACGACCCATCGTCGTCGCATGCTCGAGGGACGAGTAGCCGTCGACGAAGTCTCCGGGCACGAACGGCAGCAGGTGCACCGCTTCGACGGGATCGAGGAGCGCTCCCGCATCCCTGATCTCCGCCTCCCCCGTCATCAGCAAACCCGTGATCACCCCTCTGACGGCGCCCCACGCCTCCCGGCCGAGCGACAGGTAGGCGTTGAGGTCGTTCGACGACAGCGCCGGAGCCACGCCAGGTTCCACATCGAGCAACCCGGCGCCGGCCAGAGCCCGCATGTCGAGCGCGTGATCGCCGATCGCAACGACTATCCGGGCACCGTCCCCGGGATCGATGACGCCGAAGGGGAGGCTGTGCAGCGGAAACTCGGAGTGATCGGGGACGGGAACCCACGTTGGCGACATCGCGTGAGCGTACAGCCGGACGTAACGCGTCAGGACTGCGTATGGTGGAATCGGCCGCGAGAAGAGGGCACGAAGTGGACCAGAGCACAGAGCAGCGCGCCCGCGACATGGCCGGACGCGACGACTTCCCGATCAAGGGCTTCTCGCACCTCGAGTGGTGGGTCGGCAACGCCTACCAGACATCGATGTTCCTGAGGTCGGTGCTTGGCTTCTCGATCACCGGATACCGGGGCCCGGAGACCGGGACACCCGACACCGCCTCATATCTGCTGCAACAGGGCGACGTCACGTTCGTCATCACCGGGGCTATGACGCCCGATCATCCGCTCAGCCGCCACCTGACCCTCCACGGGCCGGGAGTGCGCGACGTCGCCATCGCGGTGCCCGACGCCAGAGTCGCTTTCGAGATGGCGGTCGACAGAGGTGCGGAGCCGGCGACAGAACCCCACGTGGTCGAGGACGCACAGGGAAGAGCCGTCCTCTCGGCCATCGAGGCATACGGCGACACGCTCCACTCGTTCGTCGAACGGGACGGCGACCTTCCGGGCTTCGAGACCAGAGCCGATGCGACCGCCGCTCCGATCGGGCTGCAATTCATCGACCACGTGGTCGCCAACGTGGAGTTGGGCCGCATGGACGAGTGGGTCGAGTTCTACGAGCGGGTATTCGGATTCACGCTGCTGAAGCACTTCGATGACGATGCGATCAGTACCGAGTACACCGCCCTCATGTCGAAGGTCATGTGGGACGGAAGCGGAATCATCAAGCTGCCCATCAACGAACCGGCAGAGGGGCTGAAGAGGTCGCAGATCGACGAGTACCTCGACTTCTACCGGGGTCCGGGGGTGCAGCACATCGCGCTCCACACCGGCGACCTGATGGCGACGGTCACCGAGACCCATTCCAGGGGGCTCACGACGCTCAACGTCCCCGACACCTACTACGAAGACCTGTGGGAGCGCATCCCCGCACTGGACGTCGACCGGGACAGGTTCATGGGATTGCGACTCCTCGCCGATGCGGATGAAGGAGGCCAGTTGCTCCAGATCTTCACGAGGATGCTCCAGGATCGTCCGACCGTCTTCTTCGAGTTCATCGAGAGGAGAGGGGCGACCGGATTCGGCAAGGGGAACCTCAAGGCCCTGTTCGAAGCGATTGAACGGGAGCAGGCGAAGCGAGGCAACCTGTGACCGTCATCGTCGAAGTCGGCCCGCGCGACGGGTTGCAGAGCGAGGACATGGTCCTCCCTGTGGCCACCCGGCTGAGTCTGATCGAGCGCTGCGCCGCCGCGGGTGCGCAGCGAATCGAGGCCGTCTCCTTCGCCCATCCCGGCTGGGTACCCCAAATGGCAGGCGCCGAGGAGATCTGCCGGGCACTCCCCGTGGACAGGGGATGGTCGGCCATCGGCCTGGTCCTCAACCGCCGGGGTATGGATCGGGCGCTCGCAACGACCCTCGACGAGGTCAATCTGGTCGCATACGGGTCGAATGGCTACAGCACCAAGAACACCGGAGCGCCGGCTGCCGAACGGAACGCCGAGGTGGCGGCGATGATCCCCGACGCCGTTTCGGCAGGCAAGCAGGTCACCGTCACCATCAGCGTCTCATTTGGCGACCCGGTCGATGGGCATGTGCCTGTGGGTCAGATCGCCGAGGTGGCCGCCCAGATGGTGGAAGCCGGCGCCCACGAGATCGCCCTCGGGGACACCATCGGAGTCGGCGTTCCGTCCGACGTGACCGATCGCGTGGCTGCCGTGAAGGAAGCCGCACCGGGGACTGCGGTGCGCTGCCACTTCCACGACACCCATCGCACCGGGTATCCCAACGCCTTTGCCGCCATCGAGGCCGGGGCCGATGCGATCGATGCCTCAGTAGGCGGCCACGGCGGAAGTCCGTTCTCACCGGGTGCCGGAGGGAACGTTGCCACGGAGCACCTGGCATGGATGTTGGAGCGCTCCGGCATCGACACCGGTCTCGACCGAGATGCGCTGGTGGCCATCGCAGCCTGGCTCGACCACGCCCTCCTCATGGGGGAACCGGTCGCGTAGGCGGGCGGGTCGGATCAGACCCCGGGGTCGGGCCGAAGCGCGGTGTGGAGAGTGAGCGCGGCGGCGAGGTCGATCGTCTCGTCGGTGCCGATCCTGAACTTCCTTCCCGAGGCCAGGTCGAGTTCGACCGCATCGAGGCCCCAGACGTTGTACATCCACCAGCCGGAAATCACTCTGATCCCGAATCCGTACCACCACTTGTTGCGGACCGGTCTGAACGCGGTGATGTCGGCGACGTCGATGACCCGCCGTGGCCAACCCCAGCCGAAGGCCACCCTGACGGCACCGTCGGCAACGGAGGTGGTGAGACGATGACGACGATGGCCAGGAACGCCATGAAGGCGGCAACGCCAAATGTGACTCCGGTAGCGCCGAGCGATGCGCCCATGATGATCATCACCACTACGAAGAAGGCGGTGACAATGAAGGCGACATATCCAGTTTGGGTGTGGCGATACTCCATCCCCGAATCGTATCCCGGTGGCGCCCGCGGCCTACCCCCGGCCCCCGCCGACGTGGGACTCGGACTCATCTCTGTCGGCGTGGTCGCTTCGCCGATCCCACCGTGATTCACCCAATCCGACATGCGTGATCAGACGCCCGCCGATCCATTCGTGATCAGACCTCAGGCGGCGGGAACGACGCGCCACGGCGGTGAACAGCCCGGCGGTGAGTACGGCGAGAGCGATGCCCAACAACAGTTGCGTGCTGCCGTTCGCAGCGAAACCCACCACAGCCAGCCGATGCCGAGCCCATAGGTGTATGCAATGTTCCGAATCATGCGGAAACACTTTGCCTGCCTGAAGGACACGGCTCCAGTACCGGCTATCGTGCGCTCCTCATGGCTGATGAACAGACAATCAGGATCAAGGGAACCGTCGTCGACGTGCTCCGTGACGCCAAGTTCCTCGTCGAGACCGAACAGGGTCTCGAAGTGGTTGCTCGCGCCGCGGGACGTATGCGCCGGGGCCGCAAGATCCGCATCCTCCCGGGTGACACCGTAGAAGTCGACGTTTCGCTCTACGACCCGTCCAAGGGCCGCATCGTCTGGCGGCACAAGTAGGTAGCGCCCCAGGCGTTCGCCAACCGATTTGTTGGACCCGGGTTCTTCGTCGCGCCCGGAATGGCTCCAGCACGCCGGGCTCAGGTGTCTGCGCCGTCCTCGCCGTCGTCCGGTTCAGGCAGCGTCACGTCGATCGACTCGAGGATCGGATTGCCGTCGGCGTCCTCGGCGAACGGATCCTCACTGCCGATCTCACCGTTGCCATCGAGATCGACCCGCAGTCGGAACCACAGGATCGTCTCGGCTTCGAGAGCAGCATCGAGGGTCATGAACAGCGGACCGCTCACACCTTCCGGCAGGAGATCGGTCACTGCCAGGCGGGCACCGGGCGAACCGCCGTCGTCCGCCCGAATCTCCAACCAGCCAGGTGACGCCAGGGTCACCGACTCGACCTCGATGACGGTGCCGTCGGTCAGTTGATCCGAGGCCACGACCTGAGATGGGCCGCGCGATATGACGGTGATGAGCACCGAGACGGCGACTTCCTGACCGTCATTGGTCAAGGCCACTTCGTCCGCACCCGGCGCTCCGGTCACTGCCAGGCCGCCGTCCTCATTGCGATCGATGAAAGCGACCACCCAATACGGCCCGGTCTCGGTGATCGGCGGGTCGAGTGGGATGACCAGGTCGATGGTCTCGCCGGCCGGAAGCACGCCGGACAGGGCGATGATTCTGCCGGGTGAGCCGTCGTCGTCTTCGCGGAAGGCAACGAAACCCTGGGCGGGCAGCGTCACGGCAGCCACGGTGACCGACTGTCCCTCGCCGCGCTGCTCTTCGAGGATGATTCCTCCCGGCCACAGCGGCGGCAATTGCACGATGGTGGCTGTAGTGGTCGCCACCCGATCGTTGGCGAATGTCGCCGGGATGTCGACAAAGGCATCCGGTGGCTCGTACGTGAACCGGCCGTCACGATCCATGTCGATGTGCAGCGTGACGTGAACGACCATGTCGTCGGCGGTCGGGAGGAAGAACGGCACCTGGACATTGGCCGTGGTCCCATCACCGAGCAGTTCCGATACGCCAATCGTCTCGCCCGGCAGTCCGCCGTCGTCGGCCTGAAGGACGATGAACCCCTCGGCGGGCATGCTCACAGACTCGACCATGATTCCTGAGCCTTCGATGCGCTGGTCTCCCACGACGATGTCGGCCGGTCCCGTGGCCGGAGGGACATCCGCCTCGATGATCGTCGTCGTAGTGGTGGTGCCCGATGGTTCATACGAGCAGGAACCCACGATGAGACCGAGGGCGAGGAGTGGGATGAACACACGGACACGCATCGGGCACCAGGGTATCTCAGTCGTCGGTCTTCAGTCATCAGTCATCAGTCATCGGATTCCCGATGACTGATGACTGAAGACCGCATGCGGCCCGGATGGGTCGCATGCTCGTCTCACGCCATCAACATCCGCTCCAGGCGGCGTGAGGCCACGGCGACCCCTACCAACCCCATGACGATCAGGAACACGGCGTGGGCCAGGAGGCTCCAGTCGATCAACCCGAGCGTGAGCGAGCGGATCAACTCGACACCGTGATAGAGCGGGGACAACCGGGTCAGAGCCTGAAACGCCGGTGGGTAGACGCTGATGGGATAGAAGGTCGCAGAGAAGAGGAAGAGTGGCAGCGTCACGAGCGTCACCATGTCGAAGTCCTGCCACGACTTCATGAAGGTGGTGGCCGCCATGCCGCACGCCCCGAACGCGAACCCGATGAGGATCGCCGCCGGTAGAGCCAGAACGCCCCACATCGACGGCATCAACCCCATGGCGATCATCACCACCATGAAACCGGCCGCGTAGATGGCGCCCCGCAGGAGTGACCAGGTGATCTCTCCGATGGCGATCGAACCCGGTTGCATCGGGGTGGACAGGACGGCGTCGTAGATCTTGCCGTACTTGAGCTTGAAGAAGATGTTGAACGTGGATTCGTAGACGGCGCCGTTCATCGCCGACGACGCCAGCAACCCCGGAGCAACGAAGGCGGCGTACTTGATCGGCTCACCTGCAGGGCCCGCGACATCGCCCACCAATTCACCGATGCCGATGCCGATCGAGAAGAGGTAGAAGATCGGCTCGAAGAATCCGCTGAAGATGATCATCCAGGCGCGCCGGTACACCAGCAGGTTGCGCTCCATCATCCGCCCCGCTCCCCCGAGCAGAGATGGAGGCGTGATCCTTGCGACGAGCGTGGCAGTCGGGTCGGTCACAGCACCAACCTCCGGCGGAACAATCTGATGGAGAGCCAGGTCCCTAGAGCCACCCAGAAGATGAGATAGGCAATGCTGATCCACGGAGCCACACGGGGGTCGATGCCGAGAGCGAACGAGCGGCAGAGACTGACCCCGTGCCACAGAGGCGTCACGAAGGCGAACCACTCGATGGTGTCGGGAAGTTGGGAGACCGGGAAGAACGTGCCACTGAACAGGAAGAGCGGGACGATGCCGAATCGGAACAGCGCCGCGAGGCCGGTCTCCCGCTCCAGCCGTGCCGTGTAGGCAGTCACGACCGCGGCGAAGGCAACGCCGGTCAAGACCCCGGGCAGGACCGATGCCAGGCCTTCGAGCACCGACGTGGCCCCGAAGGCCGTCATGATCGCTGCGTAGACCACCGTGACGAACACCAGGCGGATGGTGACCCAACCGATGTGGCCGATGACCAGTGACCTCACATCCAGCGGTGTGGCCAGAGCAGCGTGATAGGTCTTGCGCCACTTGATGCCGGCCATCACCGGATAGGAGGCATCGCCGGCACCGGTCTGCATCGCGGTGGCGGCGAGGAGGCCGGGAGCGAGGAAGGTGAGGTATGGGATGCCGAGGTCGGCTCCGCCGCCCCCCTCATCGACCAGAGAGCCGAGGCCGACGCCCATGGCGAGCAGGAACAACACCGGGTTGAGGAAGGTGGAAATGACACTGGCACGCCAGGTCCTGCGGTAGACGCGCGCCCCCGCTTCGGTGACGCGCAGAGCGCCCGACAGCACCATCAGTCGATCAGCCTTCGTCCCGTGAGGCGGAGGAAGACGTCTTCGAGCGTGCTGCGCCGACTGACGGTGTACTCGGGTTCGATCCCGGCGGCATGGACCGCTGCCGCCGTCTCATCGGCATCGTCGGTGTAGAGGAGGACCCGGTCGGGCAGTGCCTCGATCCGGCTCGCAAGGCTCTCGAGTTCTTCGAGGTACGAATCCTGACCACCCACTTCGAAACGGAGTTCGAGCACCTCTCGGGAGGAGTACCGGTCGATGAGTTCCCGCGGTGACCCCTCGGCCGCGATCTTGCCCTTGTCCATGATGACCAGGCGATCGCACAACTGCTCGGCCTCATCCATGTAGTGGGTCGTGATGATGAGGGTGACACCCTGCTGCTTCAGGCGATACAGCCGATCCCACAGGAGATGGCGCGCCTGGGGGTCGAGACCGGTCGTCGGCTCGTCGAGAAGCAGGAGTTCCGGCTGGTTGATCAGGCCGCGGGCAATGGTGAGTCGGCGCTTCATCCCGCCCGACAGTGGCTCGACGCGACTGTGGCGGCGCTCCTCCAACTGGGCGAAGTCGAGCAACTCGTCGATCCGGGGGTCGATGACCTTGCGGGGAAGCCCGAAGTATCGGCCGTAGATGACCAGGTTCTCGTAGATGGACAACTCCTCGTCGAGGTTGTCCTCCTGGGGCACCACGCCGAGCCGCGCCCTGATGGCGGGGCCGTCGACGGCCGGGTCCCGGCCGAGCACCGTGAGTTCTCCCTCGGTGACCGGGGAGACGGCTCCGATCATCCGCATGGTGGACGACTTGCCTGCTCCATTGGGACCGAGAAAACCGAAAGCTTCGCCCGGGCGAACACCAAAGTCCACGCCATCCACCGCGGTGAAGTCACCAAACCGTTTTACGAGGCCGGTCGCCTCGACGAGATACGACATAGGCGGGCAACGTTAGTGGCGGCCCGTGACGCAATCGGCCGGTCAGTCCCCGGTACCCGTCGCCCGCTCGACCGACAGCCGGACCGTGTCCAACCCCTCGATGATCTCGATATACATCGGCAAACGCGCAGGGTCACAGCAGCCCACGTGGAGGTGTCGTACCCGGGCGCCGGCTTCGGCGAGGGACGACAACAACCCCGAGGGGTCGTCGACTGCGGCGAACCGCTGCAACGCGGCCCGGGTCGCGGTCAGAGTTCCGCCGAGTTCTGCCATCTGTGGGCTTCGCCCCGGCTCGCAGCAGTGGGCCTCGAGGTCGACCAGCGAAGCATCGCGGTCGTCGAGTGCGGCGAATGCCTGCTGAAGATCGATCGGCGCCATGGGCGGCAATCGTACCGGAAGCGAGATCAGGACCGGCCCGTCACCTCATCGGCCCATGCTCCGAAGAAGCGCTCGGACATCGCGCGGAGCGCGGTCTCGCCGGAGCGGAGCTCGGCCCTCAGGATCTCCGGATCGACTCCAGCCTCGATCAGCCGATCCGGGTGCCGGTCGATCCATACACCCGTGATCTCGCACGAGGCCTCGGGATGCGATTGGACGGCGACCACGCTGCCCAGGCGGAACCCGTGCAGGAACCGGCCGGTCGCCGCTACGACCGTCGCACCTTCGGGGGGGTCCCACGTGTCACCGTGGAACACCGGCAGCGGTCCGTCTAGTTCACGGAGCACCGGGTCGTCCCGGCCGGCGTCGTTGAGCCCGATCTCGAGCAGGCCGATCTCCTCGCCCGCTTCACCCTTGTATGCCGAGCCGCCCAGAGCATCGGCGAGCATCTGGCATCCGAGGCACAGCCCCAGCGTGGGAATCCCCCGCTCGGCCGCTCCGGCCAGGAAGCGCTTCTCTTCGGCCAGCCAGGGATGGTCTTCCTCCTCGTAGGCACCCATCACGCCACCCAACGAAGCCACCCCGTCGAATCCGAAGTGGTCGGGGACCGGGTCGCCGTCGTACAGGTGGGCCACCTGCATCTCGATCCCGCGCCGCTCGAGCGCCTCCCCGAGCAGACCGGGCGGGATGTGGTCGTTGTGCTGGAACACCAGGACGGTCGGCATGGCCGGGATTCTACGGGTCTACTCGATGCCGATCCGCTGACGCCAGCGGCGCCCCCACCGCGAGACGCGGGGCTTGAGGTGGGCCGGCGTGCTGCGATCGGACACCCAGGGGGCATAGGGCGCCATCGTGATCTCGGCCAGGGACAGCAGGACGACGTCGTAGTTGACCCGCCATCCGGAGAAGTCGCTCCACGCCTGGTCGCGATCCTCCTTGATCGGGACGCCATTGTCGGCGAGACGGCCGAGAGCGTCATCGAACTCCGACCGGGAGATCGCTATCGGATCGGTGGGAGCAGGGTCCGGGTCATAGGCGACACCGAAGAGATCGGCGATCCGGCGGAGGGAGATGAAACCGGCCCGGACGACGATCGCCGCCTCGGCCTGGAACGGCCGGTCGACGGCCGCCAGCGTCAACGCCGCCCCGTCGAGCACCGTTCCGGCGGCGGTCACCCAGTGCCGCTCTGGTTGCGGTGACCGCAGGAACACGAGCGATGGATACGAGGTGTGGCTCTCCTCGACCTCTGCGAACCACAGTTCCCAGTCAGACCACGTGTCGACCATGTGATTGGTCAGTCCGATCCTATGGAAGCGAAGGAGCATCTCGACCGATGAGGGCGGGGTGCCCGCTCTGGTCTCGAGCATCGCCACCCGGGTCTCCCTGCGGGAGAACGCTCCGTACAGCGTCGGGAGGTAGGTGATGAGCAGAGCGAGCAGAGCGAGGCCAAGAGCAGCCTCGATGAACGACACTGCACGCATTGCGGACCCGTCGATGGGAGCGAAGCCCAGCGTCAGCAGCGACGATCCGCTCTTGTGGAACGCGTCGGCCCATCCCTGCTGCTCCACCGCCCAGTGGATCGCCATGAATCCGAGGAGGGCCATCACCAGCCAGGTCGCAACCAACACCAGGAGAGCTATCGGCGAGAAGTGGGCCATCACCTTGTCCCGCCACTCGAACGACTTCCGCAGCCCGGCGACCAACTCGAACGCACGGCGCAACGATCGGAACACCACCCTGTTGAGCACGCTCTGGGCCGAGCGCGGCAGGATCACGGTCCGAACGGCAGACAAGACGGTGCCCAGGATCAGCACCACCCCGGCTACCCCGATGATCACTCTCAGGAACATGGCGGGGAGGGTATCGCGGGAGGGTTGCCAGTCGTCAGTCGTCAGTCGTCGGTCGTCGGTCATCAGTTGTCGGTCGTCGGATGTCGGATGTCGAACGTCGGATGTCGGATGTCGGTCATCGGATGTCGGTCATCGGTCATCGGATGTCGGGGAAGACATTGGGCTGGCCGAAACCAACCAACCCGGCCGTCCTACGTCGTGTGGAGGGCCTCCGTCGGAGAGAGGCGGGCTGCTCTCACTGCGGGGTAGAGACCGGCAACGGCGCCGATGATGACGGCAGCAGCGACGCCGCCGATCAGGGCGATCGGGGGGATGAGGACCGCCCATCCCCGGATGGCTGCGTAGCCGTAGGTGACCCCTGCGCCCATTGCGACCCCACCTACTCCCCCGACCAGCGCCAGAAGCAGCGCCTCGAGTAGGAATTGGAGAGCCACGTGGCGGCGGGTCGCGCCAAGAGCCCTGCGCAAACCGATCTCTCCCCTTCGTTCCAGGACACTGATGACCATCACATTGGCGATGCCGACACCGCCGACGAGGAGGGCCACGCCACCCAATCCGAGGAACAGAGCCGTGAAGGCGCTCTCCGCCGCCGACCTCGCCTCGAGAGCGTCGGTCGGGCGGCTGACCTCGACCTGATCCGGGTTCTCCGGATTGACCGTCGCCGGAAGGACACCCATGACCGGGTCCACCCAGTCGGGATCGGTCCTGACGTACAGGGCCGATGCGACTCCGTCGTCATCGAGATACGTCTCGGCGGCACCGATCCCCACCAGTGCGGCCCTGTCGAGGTTGGAGCTGAGCTCGAGCGGTTCCAGGATGCCGATCACGGCGAACCACTGCCCACCCAGGTAGACCTTCCCACCCGCCTCTGTGAAGCCGAGACGCTCGGCGGCGACGGCGCCCAGGACGGTGGTCGGGTACTCCGACGAAGCGTCATCGAGGAATCGGCCGCTGGCCAATTCGCCTCCGAGGGCGCCGAGCAGGTTCTGGTCGACCACCTTCACCGAGATGCCGCCGGAGCGGCTGCTCGGGACGATGTCGGTGCGATACACGTTGGCATCGACGTCACCGACAGCGGAGACATCATCGACCGGTCCAATGCGCTCCACCATGACCGCAGCGGTCTCCGGCAGTTCGCCAGTGCCCAGGCCGATCCCCGTGCCCGCCTGCACAACCACCAGATTCGTCCCGAGACGGTCGAGTTGGGAGATGAGATCCGACTTGCTCGATTCGGACAGGCCCAGCACGGCGACCAGCGATGCGATGCCGATCATGATTCCGAGCGCGGACAGGGTGGCTCTCATGAGCCTGGTTCTGAGACCGACCACGGCCGTCCGCATGACATCGCTTCCGTGCATCCTCGAGCGCACAATTCCCTGAGTCGTCATGCGCCCACCCCCATCGCCAACGAATCAGACTCGATGAGCCCGTCTCTGATACTCACCTGTCGGGAGAAGCGCTCGGCCATCTCCCGGTTGTGGGTGATCACCAGCAGCGTGATGCCGTCGGAATTCAACTCCTCGAGCAACTCGACGATCGCATCGCTCGACTTGCTGTCCAGGTTGCCGGTCGGTTCGTCGGCCAGGACGATGTCGGGTCTTCCGAGGATCGCCCTGGCTACCGCGACGCGCTGGCGCTCTCCTCCGGACAGCTTCCCCGCAGGGTGATCGATGCGATGTCCGAGCCCGACCCTGCGGAGCGTCGCTACTGCGAGTTCCCGCCGGGCGCCGATCGGCAGGCCCGTGTAGAGGAGCCCATCGCCCACGTTGTCCATCGAGGTGTACCCGTCGAGCAAATGGAACTGCTGGAACACGAATCCGATGTGTCGTGCCCGGACTGCCGACAGATCCTTGTCCGACAGTTCGGCCACGTCGTATCCGGCCACCGTGACCCGCCCACTGGTTGGCAGGTCGAGCGTGCCCATGATGTGGAGGAGAGTGGACTTCCCCGATCCCGACGGACCGACCACTCCCACCAATTCACCGCGCTGGACCTCCAGGTCGATACCCCGCAGCGCCCGCACCGGTGGTGTGCCGGGGAACTCTTTGGTCACGCCCTCCATGGAGAGGACGACTTGCCCTCTGGAGGGGCCTCCATTGATCATGGCGCCACGACCCGGGCGCCCTCGACCAGGCCGGGGCTCTCGACCTCGACCAGGCCGTCGGCATACATGCCGGGCACAACGGCCACCAGGTACGTGGTGCCGTCGCCGGCATCCACTTCGACTGCGTAGCCACCTTCGGCCAGGGCGAGCAGCGCCGTCACCGGGACGGCGAGCACATCGGTCCGCGAATCGGTGACGACGTCGACATCGACCGGCGCCTGGTCGAATCCGAGGCCTGCAGAGGGATCGTCGAGGGTGACGACCACAGCAAGCGTGGCCTCACCACCCTGGACCCTTGTCACAACTGCCGCCTTGTCGACGACCACACCGCCAACCCGCGTGTGATCGGGCATCTCGACGGTCACGACGTCACCGATCTCGAGCAGCGCCTGATCTGAAGCAGGGAGATCTACGGCGACGACGCTCTCGTTGGTCGAGGTGGCCAGCACATCGCTTCCGTCGTGCACCGTGTCACCCGGGTCGACCAGCCGATCGGCGATCCGCACGCTGTCGGTCAAGAAGACCACCTCACCGAGATCGACGACACCGTCGTCTTCCATCCCGCTGGCCGTCTGCCACTCGATGACTGCTTGCTCGGTTGCCTCATCGAATACGCCATCGATGGATCCCGGACCGAACCCGAGCCGCGACAGAGCCTCCTCGAGAGCGAGAACGTCGGCACCCTCGGGGCCGGTCACATCCGTCTGGATGGACGCGATCGGTCCGGGAGACTGGTCGCCGACATCGCTGGTCACCTCATGGATGGTGATGGGGCCGCCGGACCACACGACATCGCCGGGATCGACGGAGCCATCATCGGTGGCACCGATCGCCTCCTGCCAGGCTTTGACCATGGTCGTCGTGTTCGATGTGAAATCCTCGTCCACCGTCACCAGGCCGTCGGGGTCGTAGCCGAATCGCACCAGAGCGGCCTCGAGTTGCTCGATGTCGGCACCATCTGAGCTGCGGCTGTTGAGTGAACGGAATGCGGGGATGTCACCGAACAGGAGCACGACCGGTTCCTCGTCCACGCGGGCGATCACGTCGCCTTCATCCAGCACCGTCTCGTCGTCCGGCAGCCAGGTGATCGTGCCCTGCGCCTTCAACTGGAGCGCCTCGGTCTCGACCGTGAGACCGAGGTCGCGATACGCGGTGACGTTGCCATAGAGCGTCACGACCGGTTCGTCGTCGACCTCGTAGAGGACGTCGCCTTCCTCGATGACCGTCCCGGCGGCGACCGCGTCGGTAATGGTTCCGTTCAGCCGACTGGTGATGGGATCGCCGGGATCGAACCCGACCGTCCCGTCGATCGTCTCGACGGCCTCGAGGTCGGTCGTGAGGACCTCGGCGAACTCCAGGGTCGACGCGGCAGCGTCGGTGGATTGGTCTGCAGTGTCGCGATTGATCAGCCACCACCCGCCGACGGTCGCTGCGGCAATGACCAGCACCACGAGGAACCAGGGCCAGCGCCTCCTGGATCGGAACACTGCGAGTTCACCGTCCCCGATGTCACCGGCATCGGAGGGCCCGAATGGCTTGACGGCCTCTGTCTGTGAGATCTGGTCGCTCATCCGCCCACTCCTCCACGTCCTCCACCCGGAAGGCCGCCCGGCCCGCCGAATGAGAACTCCGTCTGGCAGATCTCGGCCGCTGCGATGTAAACGGGATCCTGGGGATCGATGTCTCCGAACGGGCCCACCCTGCCTGCCTCGCCCTGGTCGCCTCCGCCGGATCCCGGAGTGAACGAGAGATCGGGATCGGGCATGTCGTACCCGTTGTCGCGCATGCAGACTGCGAAGGCGAGCAACTGGTCCTCTATCTCGGAGCGATCGAAGTCCTGGAACTGCTGGGTGACGCCCTCGAGATACTCGGAGCAGGCGTCGCGAGCGATCCGGACCACTTCACGATCGACCTCCACGGCGTCGGCAAGGCCTCGCAGGTTGAGCCGGAAGTTGCCGTCGGCGTCCAGTTCTGGATCGGCCATCTCGACGCCCTCGTCACGCATGCACTGGGCGAAGGCCAGCATGGCCTCTTCGATATCGACTTCTGCGACAGGGACCCCGCCATCCGTCGAGGCCGCATTCCCGTCACCGAGGCTGGCGACGGTATCGCTCGTCGAGTCGCCCGCCACCACGACATCGTCGACCGTGACCAATCCCGTCCCCGAATCACCGGATCCACAGGCGGTGGCGATCACCGCCACTGCGATCAATAACGTCAAAGGGGTCATCCGGGCTCTCAATTTCCACTACTCCTGATCGGGGAACAGAGACATGTTGGCGGACCTGTGTGAGCGATCGGTGAGGGTCGGATGAAGACCGTATGAGAAATGCACTCACCATTCCCTCACCTCACTCTCACTCGGCTCTCATGACCTGGCGGTACGCTCGCCCACATGAGCACGGGGAAGGCCGAACGGCAGCCGATCGTGGCGATCGCCGAGGACGATGACAGCGTCTTCCGCTCCATCGACCGCGCGCTGCGATTCGAGGGGTTTGCAGTGCGCCACGCCGCCGATGGCCGGAGTGCTCTCGACCTCGTGACCTCGGAATCTCCCGACGCGATGATCCTCGACATCGGCATGCCCGAACTCAATGGCCTCGAGGTCTGCAGGCTCTTGCGGGCGATGGGCAATCGGATCCCGATCCTCATGCTGACCGCACGAGTCGAGCTGTCCGATCGTGTCGCCGGGCTCGATGCCGGAGCAGACGACTACCTCGTCAAACCCTTTGCCCTCGAAGAGCTGTTGGCCAGACTGCGCGCTCTCCTGCGCCGGGCCGCCGTCGTGCCGGACGGACGCAACCTCCTGACCGTGGCCGACCTCGTGGTGGACCCTGCCGGGCGAACGGCCCACAGAGCCGGTCGGGAGATCGACCTGACCAAGACAGAGTTCGACCTCCTCGAGTTGCTGATGACCAACGCAGGGATCGTGCTCACTCGCGACGTGATCTACGAGCGGATCTGGGGCTACGACTTCGAGACGACGTCCAATCCGCTCGACGTGTACGTCGGGTATCTGCGTCGCAAGCTCGAATCCGAGGGCGAGGCGAGGCTCATCCACACCGTGCGGGGCGTGGGGTACGCGGCGAGGCCCGAATGAGCCTGAGAGCACGCCTCACCCTGTTCATCGGCGTCATCGTGGCCGTTGCAGTCGGCGTCGTCGCCACCTTCGCCTATACCTCGGCCCGCGACGAGGCTTTCGACGAGGCCGACGCCCTCCTGACGCGGCGAGCCGTCGGCGTCGCCTTCCTCGCATCTGTGGGACCCGAGTTCGAAGGCTTCGGCGGCCGCGATCGGCTCACCGGCCCGGGGGCCGGAGGCGGCCCCGGTGGACTGATCCGCGACGACCTCGTGATTCAGGTGGTCGACGCCGACGGCACGGTGATCGGCACCTCAGGAGGCGCCGTCCTCCCCACAGCCGGCGCAGCCGCGGCGGCCGCCTCAGGAGACCAGCGCTTCTTCAGCGATGTGACGGTGGAGGGATTCCACTTCAGGGTGCTCACGGTGGCAATCGGTGAGGGCCGCTCCGTGCAACTGGCCAGCGATGTCACCGCCACTGACGAGGCGCTCACCGGCCTCCGGTCACGGCTCCTCCTGGTCGGGGCGCTCGGCGTCCTGGTGGCGGCTGCAGGCGCCTGGCTGGTGGCCGGAAGGGTGCTCACCCCGGTTCGGCGCCTGACGCTGGCCGCCGAGCGCGTGGCAGAGACCGGGCGGTTCGATGAGCGCATCGAAGTGACCCGATCCGACGAACTGGGTCGAATGGCGGCTGCCTTCACGACGATGCTGGAGCGACTCGACGCATCCAAACGCCAGCAGAAGCGCCTCGTCGCGGACGCGGGCCACGAACTACGCACGCCCCTCACGAGTCTCCGCACCAACATCGAGGTCCTGGGCAGAGTGGCGAATCTCTCCGAATCCGACCGACAGGAGATCCTCACCGACGCCGGTATCGAGGTGGAGGAACTGTCTGCTCTCGTCGAGGAACTGGTCGCACTCGCCGCAGCAGACGAGGCGCCCGAGTCGGGCACCATGATCCCCGTGCGCCTCGATGATCTGGTCCGCGAAGCCGTCGGCAGGGCATCTCGCCGCACAGCGAGAGAGATCACCATCGAGGCGCAGCCAATCACGGTGACCGGCAACCCTGCAGCCCTCCGGCGTGCCGTGGACAATCTGCTCGACAACGCCGACAAATGGGGGCCGCCCGGCACACCGATCGATGTGACCGTGATCGGATCGAGAGTGGTCGTGCGCGACCACGGGCCTGGCATCGATCTGGCCGATCGGGACAAGGTGTTCGACCGATTCTTCCGCTCGGAATCCGCCAGATCGAAGCCCGGTTCCGGCCTCGGACTCTCGATCGTCCGCACCATCGTCACCGCCCACGGCGGCGAGGTGTCCGTGTCGGAGGCTCCCGGTGGTGGAGCGATCGTGGCGTTCGAGTTGCCGGGGAGCGCGTAGCGCCCGGTATCCGGTATCCGGTATCCGGTATCCGACATCCGGTATCCGACGTCCGACGTCCGACGTCCGACATCCGGTATCCGACAACTGATGACCGACGACCGACGACCGACAACTGACGACTGACGACCGTTCGGGACACCGGACACCGATAACGTGGGAGAATCCCGCACGGTCAATCTTGGGAGGAACGTGGCAGAGCGTTGGCGGCACACTTGGTCGGACCTCGCGTCTGAGGTCGTCGGGGCTTCGCGGTGCACCGGATGTTCAGGGTGCATCGTGGCCTGCCCCCAGAAGGTGCTGACTCTCGACCGCGTCTCCTGGACCCCGCAGTTGGCCAGTTCGGCATGGACCGACGAGGGCGCAG
>JABMPV010000389.1 GCA_013202595.1 bacterium | reverse complement strand
CGGTCACGTTCCAGTGGAAGTTCTGTGTCTTGAGGTACAGCGTGTAGCTATCGGCGAGGAGGAGACCCAACTCCCCGGAGAGCTCTTCGCGGGCGGCGTCTTCGATACCGATGTTTACTTCCATGACGGCCTTCCTGGTCGTTTCGATCTGACATGCAGTATGCCACCGCGCCGGTATGCCGACTCCGGGGCATATGACCCGAAACCCGATCCGGAGTCGCGGCCTTCCAGCGCCGCCGCTAGACGTCCTCGCATCCCGTGAACGTGTCGTCGAACCCCCACCGTTCATTGGTCAGGGAGCTGATGTCTACGCCGAGAATCGGGTTGACGATGTCCCTGATGAAGAGCACGGTATCTGTGAAGTCAGAGCATCCATTGAAACGGGGATCCCTGTACTGGACCGTCTCCCTGACGATCTCCCTCACCTTCTCGGGACCGAACTCCTGCTCGATGTAGTCCCAGAAGCACATCCCGGTGTAGTAGTAGTAGATGCCGAAGACGTCGGGGTCGAAAACCATGAGGTCCCGGTAAGGCACCTCGGCGTCGGCCGAGACGGCCATGTCCCATCCGTACCAGCCAGTCTCCCGGCACTCCACGGGCTGTTCGGTCTGATCATGCGACCGGTCGGTGTCCTCCATAAACGTCGCCAGGCCCTCGTTGAGCCATCCCGGCAGCGGTAGCTCGCCGAGCAGGAGATGAGTCATCTCGTGAGAGTTGCCGCAATAGCCGCCGATGACGTCCCTCCACCACCAACCCATCTCACCCAGCAGCCGCTGCCACTCGTCGTAGGACTGCACCGAGTAGATCTCCACGAAGGGGGCTGCGTAGCCTCCCGAGTAGTCGTCGGCGACGACCACACGACCGGCGATCACGGGTGGCCCCTGGATGCCCAGGTAGTTCCTCATGGGTGTCGCACAGTTGCGATTGTCGGCGATCGCAAACGCCGCAACCTGCTCGAACTCCGCAGGGGCGATGGCGATGAACTCGCCCGACACCTTCATGACCTCACCCTCATCGGGGATCGGGTGATAGGGGACAAGGCCGACGCAATTGCGATGGTTGCTCGAGGCGCGGCAGTCCCGGTAGGCGGCCAACTGACCGTCGGGAGCGGTCATCGTGATGGTCTCCACCTCGATGTCCTCGAAGAGCGTGTTGTTGCCATCGGGATCGCCCGAGATGGCGACGACCTCTGCGAACACCGGCACCCTGGATGGCTGATCGACTCCATACGCCGGGAGGTCCATGGTGTCGTCGTGGTAGCTGATGCAGGTCTCCGCCTCGATCACGTCGTCGACAGAGATCAGCGCCTCGGTGCCGTTGGCCGTGATCGCAAGGTGGATGCCCTGCACCGCCTCGAAGCCCTGGTTGCACACCGTCGCCTCGAATGTGCCCGCACCGCTCACCCCGTCGTATCGGAGGATGATCTGATGGATCACGAGGTCGCCGGCCGGATCGGGTTCAGCGACAGTGGTGGTCGTCGACGTACTCGCCGGAGCCGATGACCCGGAGGCCGCCTGTGTCGTCGAAACCGTCGCGGCGGCAGACGCGCCGTCGCCACCATCGGTACCCGACACCGCAGCCCCGTCTCCACAAGCGGCAGCGATCACACCCACCACAACCATCGCCGCCACCAGCCGCGAATGTGCACCCATGACGCTCCCCGGTAGACAGTGCGAAGCCTCGCCATTTCCGCCGCCCGGGGCAACCCGGACGCCGCTCTCCTCGACCACTCAGCCTGTCGAGCGACGCCAGATCATCTCGCCGGCAGATATCGGCACCTCGATGAGGTTGGCCGGCGGCGGGAGCGGGCAAATGAACTCGTCGTCGTAGACGCACCACGGATTGAAGGCCCGATTGAAATCGATGATGGTCGACCCGTCGTCGGCGACCTCGGGGCTCACGTAGCGGCCACCCCGGTAGGTGGTGTCGCCGGCGGTGCCGTCGCGAAACGGGATGAAGCTCCCCCCGTCGCCATCATCGAGCACGGCCAGCCGGTACTCCCTGCCTCCCACGACCGCCGCCACCTCTCCGACCATCGTGTAGTGGCTCCGGGTACCCGAGGACGCCACGATCGGCACCTCAGTGGGCTCACTCTCATGGAACACGCCGGCAATCACCCAGGCCGGGTCGGGAGCGAAGTAGTCGAGGCCGGCGAATGTCTCCTGGTCCGCTTCGTCGAGCGGCGACGCGTAGTGCTCCTTGAGGAAGAGATCGTGCTCTGCTCTGTGCAGGTCCAGTGCGTCGAGGTCCATGGAGCGAGAGGCTACCGAGATCCGGTCACGGGGTTCCGCACGCCGCCTCGACCAGTCGCGTGTAGAACGCGACCACCCCATCGGCGTCGGACACCCTGATCCGCTCACCCGTCCCGTGGATTCGCGTCATGTCGTCCGGTGACGCCCTGAACGGGACGAAGCGGAGGCACGCACCGGCGACCTCGGTGAAGTGCCGGGCGTCGGTGGCGCCCATCAGGATCCATGGTGCTATCGCGACGACGTCGGGGAACACCCGCTCGATCGAGTCGGCGACGAGTCAAAAGGCAGCCGAGTCGGGGTCCGACAAGGGCGGGGGCTCGGACGACAGGCCGCCCTCCAGCACCCGCACCGACACATCGTCGCCCACGACACCACGAACATGGTCGAGGACGCCGGCGATCGTGTCGCCGGGGAGGATCCGGAAGTTGATGATCGCCCCGGCCTCCTGAGGCAGGACGTTCGACTTGACGCCACCCGACATCATGGTGGCGGCGGCGGTGGTTCTGATGAGTGCGTTGGTGACAGGAACCGAACCCAGCCTCTTCTCGACCAGACGGCCGGAGATCCGCAGGTTGCCCAGCGCCAGGCCCATCGCCCGGGGAACCACAGGGGCGATGGCCTCGAAGAACCGGTTCTGCACTTCGAGATTCGCAGCCATCGGCGCGGATTCCACTGCCGCAATCGCCGCGGCCACCCTCCCGACGGCCGTGTGCTCCGGCGGTGCGGATGAATGCCCGCCGTCGCCAACCGCCCTGATCTCGATGTCGACAGCACCCTTCTCGCCGATTCCGACCAGCGCAACGGGTCCTTTCACGCCGGGAAGGAAGTCCTCCGCGATCGCCCCACCCTCATCGAGCAGGAACTCGAGCGTGACACCGCGCTCGGCGAGCAGTGCGGCGATCGCAGCCGCACCTGTGCCCCCCACCTCTTCATCGTGGCCCACGCCCAGGTAGAGGGTCGTGAATGGCGAGAAGCCCCGTTCGATCAGGCTCTCGACCGCCTCGAAGATCCCGATGAGGCTTCCCTTGTCGTCGAGAGTCCCCCTCCCCCACACGAACCCGGACTCCTCGACACCCGAGAAGGGAGGGTGATCCCAGCCGTCCTCTGTGCCGTCCTCGACAGGGACGACGTCCTGATGACACAGCAGGAACACTGGCTGCGCCCCGGGGTCGGCGCCCTCCCACCTGAGCAACAGCGACCGGCCGGCAACCACCTCGACCTCGAGCCGAGCGTGCACAAGGGGGTAGGTCTCTGCCAGGAAGGCTCTGAACTGGTCGAACACCGCAGGATCGTCGTCCTCCGGGTCCTCATGCGAAACGGTGGGGATACGCACCGAAGCAGCGAGCCGGTCGAGGTAGCGGCGACCCGACTCAGTCATCGCAGCGGGTTCCGGGTCCTCATCGCCCTCGCGTCGGCCCCACGATCGCCGCAACGCGGCCGCCGCAGCGGCACCAATGCCCGCCCCGGCGACGACCCCCACGCGCTTCCTCGTGCTCACGAGCCCTCCAGATGCAGACATCACGTGACTGCCTGATGCTATTCGCACGCTGCCTGTCCCGGCCGGTCGGCCCCTGGAGTCCGCACGAACAGGTCGCGGGGCCTATCACATCGCGAGCGTGTTGATGAGCGCCCTAATCTCGGGGAGGTGCACTGGTTGGACCGAGCAGCGAGATTCGGGCTATCACGCCTCCCCCTGCGCAAGCGCGTCTTCTACGGCGGCTGGGGCGATCGCGACCTGATCGACTGGTATCTCGGCATCGCCGCAACCATCCCCGAGGTGCCCGCCATCGATGTGACCTTCGTCGACCATCCCGGCGACGGAGAGATGACGGCGATCCAGGATCTGACCTACGTGAGCCCGGCGCCCCATCTCCCCGAGCGATCTCGCATCGCCAGAGCGCGGGTGATCGGCCCTGCCGATGGGGCAAACCGGTACTGCGTGCTCATGGCCTCGTGGAACGATGAGGACTACCGCACCCGCACAGGGATCGCAGACCTCCTCGCAGATCGTGGAATCGCTTCGATCATCCCGGAGAATCCGCTGTACGGCCGCCGCCGTGTGGCCCCTCCCAAGCACCAGGCGATCGCGACCGTTGCCGAGTTCGGGGTCATGGGCCGGGCTGCCGTCATCGAGGGCCTCGCGCTGGCGGCTCACTTCTCGGGTCCTGACCGGACCATCGGGGTGAGCGGGTACAGCATGGGCGGCAACCTCGCCGCGTTCGTCGCAGCGTCGTCGCCCGAACCAATAGCCGTCGCGCCGCTCGGCGCGGCCTACACGCCGGCAGCGCCCTTCCTCGACGGATCACTTCGCCTTGCGGTGGAGTGGGAGGCTCTCGGAGGCGAGGACTTCGAGCCGGAACTGAGGGAGTTCCTCATCGCAGCATCGGTGCTCGATTTCCCACCCCCGCTGGCCGCAGACACCGCCGTCCTGATCGCAGGCACCATCGACGGCTACATCCCTGCGGCATCCGTCCTCGCAATCCATCGCCACTGGCCCGGGTCGGACATGGTGTGGATCAACACCGGCCATGGCGCGCTGCTCCGCCACCACACCGGCCGTCTCGCCGAGTCGGTCTCACGTGCATTCGACCGATTCGAGAGCCGCGAGCACAGCCATGGCATCTGAGGAGACCAGGGTCGAGGCGGCCGGGCGTGAGGTGAGATTCACCAGTCCGTCCAAGGTGCTGTTCCCCGATACGGGTTGGACCAAACTCGATGTGGCCAATCACTACGTCATGTGCGGCGAAGGCGCCGTCCGGGGAGTCTCCCGGCGCCCGTGCAGCCTGAAGAGGTGGCCCAACGGCGTCACAGAGAAGTTCTTCTTCACCAAGCGGGCACCGTCGACCATCCGCGAGGCCGTCGCCGTCAAGTTCCCCTCGGCGCGGCCGGGCCGGATGGCCGTCGTGTCGGACGTCTCCGACATCGTGGACCAGGTCCAACTCGGAGTCATCGACCTCAACCCATGGGCCAGCAGAGCCGAGCACACCGACTACCCCGACGAGTTGCGAATCGACCTCGATCCCACCGATGGGTTCGGCTTCGACAACTGCCGCGATGTGGCCGAAGCCGCACGGGATCTGCTCGAAGAGAAAGGCCTGACTGCGTGGCCGAAGACGTCGGGATCGCGCGGCATCCATGTGTACGCCCGCATCGAGCCACTGTGGACGTTCCATGAGATCCGGAGGGCCGCCCTCGCTGTCGCCCGCGAACTGGAGCGCCGGCTGCCGGGATTGGCCACCACCGCCTGGTGGAAGGAGGAGCGCACCGGGGTGTTCATCGACTTCAACCAGAACGCCAGGGACCGCACCATTGCATCTGCCTATTCGGTCAGGCAGACCGGCCTCGTGTCGACGCCATTCACATGGGATGAGGTCCACACCATCCGGCCCGAGGAGATGTCACTCGCGGGGTTCCGGGACAGATGGGCCGATGTCGGCGACCTCTCCGCCGGCATCGACGAGTCGGCCGGCGATCTCTTGCCACTCATGGAGATGGTTGCGGAGGACGAGGACCGCGGCATCGGCGATGCCCCCTGGCCCCCGCACTATCCCAAACAGCCGGGAGAGCCGCCCCGCGTCCAGCCATCCAAGCGAAAGATGCCGGACGAAGCCTGAGGGCTACCGGTCAGGTCGCTCGCCGGATCTCGCGGCGTTCGGTGCGTGCACGAGTCGGCGGATCGCTACGAGTCGCTCCGGTCGATCGGCCTCAGACCGAACAGGAATCGAGTCGGGTTGGTGAGTGCCACGGCCTCGGATAGCCCCCAGGTGATGAGGAACGCCGGGATGGCGATGGCGAAGAACTTCACTGCGATCCCGGCATCCCACTGGATCACGAAGTAGGCGAGTACCACGATCACCGTCTGATGCCAGATGTAGAAGGGCAGGGAGATCCCCGAGAACCGCTGGATCCACCCGATCGGCCCGCTCATGAACCTGCGGCCCAATCCGACGAGGCCAATGAGGATCAGCCATTCTGCGACCCCCCGGGTGGCAGAGTCGAAGGCGGCCGAGACATCGGGCAGCATGACCACGGCGATCCCGATCGCCAGGAACCCCCGCCACAGACGGCGCACCGCATCGTCGAGCGCCGGATCGCTCACCAGGAGGAATCCCAGCAGGAAGACGACCGGATAGTTGGCGTGATTGGCGAGATCCGTCACGAAATCCTGGTTGTTTGGGAACGACGGCCTCAGCAGTGCCTCCACCGCCGCCAGGTACAGCGCAGGAAGCCCCAGCATCCAACCCCGAGCCAGGAACCCGGTCACGGCAAGCCGTCGGCGCTCACCCCGGCCGCGCAGCCACACGAACAACCCGGCCAGCAGGACCGAGTAGGCGAACAGGTACAGCAAGAACCAGAGGTGGTGCCAGGAGAGGTTCGCCTCGGGGTAGCAGCACTTGAAGGTGTTAGGCCACCACTCGAAGAACGAGCCTTCGAAGTCGACAGGGCTCTTCCTGGTGGGCACCCATCTTGCGATGCGCTCGACGTACAGCTGCGGCGGGATGATCACCAGCATCCCGAACAACAGTGGGATGAACAGCCGCTTGACCCGCTCCAGCCGGAACTCCCCCGCCGTTCGAGTCCGCAGCGAGTACCAGGCCGCCATTCCAGCGAGCAGGAAGAACAGTGGCATGTGCCACTGATGGATGAAGAGGTTGATCTCTCCAATGAGCTCACTCCGCTGCACGTTCTGGAGGTGGAAGTGGTCGAAGGCGGTGAACACCATGCCCGTGTGAAACACGATCAGGAGCAGCGTGGCGAGGGACCGCAGGGCATCGATCTCGTTGCGGCGCAGCGACGGTGCGGAAGTCACGAAGGCACCCTAGAGAGAACGCACCCCGTCGTGCCTTGTCAGACGCCGTCCTCGAGCGTCGACTGAGCCTGTGAGATCATGGACCGGGCCGCCGGATGGAGGCGATCGGGCCGCCGTCACTTTGCACGATTGCGCCAACTGACTGCAGCGTCAGTGATCCCTCCGCAGGAGCACGATTGCTCCGTCGACGGCGGCGTAGAGCGAGCCGTCGGCATCGCAGTCAAGATCCGACACGCCGCTTCCGAACCCATCGAGCACGACTGCGGCATTGTCGTCCGTCACCCGGATCAGGCGGTTCTCTCTCGTGTGCACTGCACGGTCCGAGCCGCTCCGCCCTGCGAGGTACACAGTCCCGTCGGGACAGGTCGCGAGGTGAGCAGTCTGAAAAGTCCACGCATCCTCATCCGCCATGTCCATGAGCGTCATCCAGGCCGATCCATCCCACCGGGCCAGCGAATGGAGCAAGCCGCCCCGCTCCACATACACCTGATCGAAGAAGACGCCGAGGAGGCTGCCTTCTCCGTCCATCGTAAGCGACAGCGCGCCGACGGCACCATCCGGCAGTGGGATCGCTCCATCCGAGCCATCGGGGTCGAGCCACTCGATCTCGTCGCACCCGGACCACCAGAGACGGGACGACCCCGGGTCCCGAGCCAGCGCGGAACTCCCGCACGCAATCGGGACCACGGTCCGCAGTGATGCCGCGGCGTCCACATCGAAGCTCGTGATCCTGCCGCGCACACAGTGCCCGCCGCAGGCCACGGTCGTGATTGCCATGTATGCCGTGCCGCCGTCGTGGTCGACGATCGACCCGGTCACCGGTGCTCCGGGCGTCCAGGCCCATTCCGCCATGTCGGGCATTTCGATCAGTGACGTTCGGGTGCCCTCGAACCCCAGCACCGGGAACGACCCGATAGCCAGCATGATCTCACCCCGGACGGGCAGTACATGCGCACCGACCATTGCTGTCAGAAGGGGTCTGGGCCGAGCATGCGTAGCGGTCGTATCGGCCCAGGTCAGTCTGCCCTCGGTCGATCCGATCAGGCCCCCCGCTTCGTCGATCGCCACCGTCGCACCGCCGGGCCAACCGCCCCACTCCTGAGACACCGCGGCGCTCCAATCGGGCTGCCGGTCGTCCTCACCCAGCCAGCCCTGATCAGTCATTCGAATCAGTTTCCCGCCTCCGTCGAAGAAGATCGGCATCGGATCCCACGCCAGGTCGGTGGCTACACGTTCTATATGCTCGGAGTCGGTGATGTCGAGCACGAGGCCGCCTTGAAGGCCGATCACGAGCCGGCCATCGGGTCCGGCTGCGAGGGCGTAGGCGACTCCTCCGTCCGCCCCCGGGTCCGTCCACTCGTCGAACCCGGCGACCACTTCTCGCAGGGAGCCGTCGCTCATGACCTCGTGTACGCCCCGACCGAGTGCGTACAGGGAGCCGTGTCCCACGACGAGACTCTCGATCTCGATCGGGTCGGGCCTGGCATGCGGACCTGACTTCCGTTCCGCAATCCACGTCGCTGTGCCAGTCTCCAGACCGTACCCGACGATCTGGCCGCGGCAATACCCCAGGACGAGGTCGTCTCCCCACGCGGTCATTTGACAGAGGTCCTCGAGCGGGTGGAGATTCGGCGTCGTCGAGCGAATCTCAGAGACGGCGACTGCCCGTCCATCCTCGATGCGATACACATTCGCATCGGGATACGCCGAGATGAAGTAGACGGAGTCCCCCGGCCCGATCGCCACCGAGCGCGGCACGGGAAGCCAGGCGACCACCCACGACGACCACCCCGGCTCAGCGGCGATGATGTTTCGCAGCGGCACCCCGGGCTCGGGTTGGGGTTCGGTCGTGGTCGTCGTCGATGACGACGCAATCGCGGTGGTGCCCGACTGCTGGACCGTGGGCGTTGAGCCCTCGTCCCGGGTGGTGGTCACCGAGGTCGGAGTGGTATCAGCGCCGGAGGAGGCCGACGCCAACTGCCCCGTCTCACCGGTGCATCCGACGAGGGCTGCAGCCATCGCAATGATGATCATCCGCCGGACCCTGCCCACCATGGCCTCCGTGGCGCCTGCACACAACGCTACACCGGCGCCTGCAGCTCACGCCCCCAGGGCCCGCCGTTTGGAGATCACCCTGCCGGGTTGGTCACCCTGCCCATGAACAGCGTTGAGTTGGTGGCCCTGTCCCGCAGCACGTAGATGAACGGCCGGTCCACGTCGAGAGCGATCTCGTCGACGGGCACCGATGTTGCCCTCATGATGATCGCAGTGGCTGCGGCCGCCTCGGTGCCCGCTTCATCCACCTTGATGAACGCTTCATGGATCACATCTGAGATGAATAGCCTGTCCTCTGTGGTGATGCCGGAGAAGTCCGCTGTGGCCGGGTCGAAAGCACCGGGCATGCCCATCGAGCGGAGCACCGTGCCCAGACCGGTCTGGGTCCTGGTCTCGAACTTGGGGAACGCAAGTAACAGGTTGGCCGGGTGGAGTCCGGCAACGGCGTCGTCGAGCAAGCCTGCGGCCAGCATGGCCTCCACCTCGGCGAACCGGCCGGTGTCGGGCACGATCACCAGCATGGACAGGTCACCGCCGAGATACGCGAGATCGACAGCCTGCCAGCCATCACCCACTGCGTAGGGGGCGGTCTGGTCGCCGTGCATCATCGGCACGGTGATGGTGGATCCGTCGAGCAGCGTGAAGTCTCCGTCGGCCGTGCTGTCCTTGTCGAACGGGATCTGCCACGAAGCATCCAGATACACGGCATTGGTGATGACGAGCCGGGTCATCGGGCCGAGGGCGCCTGCGGGGATCAGGTCCTCGATACGCTCGTTGGTCTCTTCCGCAACCCAGGCGTTGATCTCCTGCCTGGCGTCTTCTGCGGCCGTGACGTAGTCGACGACATGCATACCTGCGCCGTATCGGCCGGCCAGGAGGTCGAGATAGTCCTGCTCGAAACCGAAGCCGCCCTGACCCCAGAGGGCGTTGACGATGGACAGCACCACCTTCTGCTCGGTGCCGTTCGGAAGGGGCTCACCGACGCGGTTGAACGACTCGAGCAGCTGGTCGAGAGCATTGACCGAGTCATGCAGACGATCGGCCGGGATTCCTGTGATCGCAAGCACCTGGTCCATCTGCTCGGCCGTGAGCCCGTCGGCCCCTGCGTAGGCCATCAAGAGGGCGATATGGATGCTGGCCGGCGACACGACGAGGTTGCCTTCGCCGACGGCGAGCACTTCGTAGAGGGCGACGGCGAAGGACCGCTGCGCTGCCGCGATGGCCCGCAGATCCTCATCGGTGGCGTCGGGGATCAGACGCTCGAGCTCTGAGGCAATCAGGCCCGACACCACAGGAACATCGATCTGCCCCTCCGTCGTCGACGTGGTCGAATCAGGAACCGTGGTGACCAGCGGGGCCGTCGTGTCCGAAGAGTCGTCGTCACCACACGCCGCAGCCAGTAGGGCGATGATGATCAGGGGTGTGATCATTCGTCTCATTGTTCGTCAACCTCCGGTCCTATGACGGTACCGGGACCGAGCGGGGTTCCCGGGGTGCAGGGACCCGCAGAAAGGAACCCCGCGGTTCCTCGCCCGTCCCGGGAACCAAGCTCCCCGAAGAGGAGCCCCGCGCCCGCTCCCGACAAAACCGGGAACCAAGCTCCCCAAAGT
>JABMPV010000388.1 GCA_013202595.1 bacterium | reverse complement strand
CTCACTGTCGCCTTGTCCCCCCTTACACCCTTCATCGGCAGGGACCCGTGCGCCGAAAACGTCTCCCACTTCCGCTTCGCCTACCAAATGTACCCCGGGACCCCCAAAGCCCAACATCGTGATCCAGGTTCCCCCAAATCCACCCCCACCCACGGCGCCTCCCGGGACCAGCACCCCCTTGTGCATCTTGGCTTCGCTTGATCAAGTACACGGCCCCTGCGGGGCCGTGTGAGGCCGGTTGGTGGGCCTCGTCGGGCTTGAACGGGTCTGCCCGTCGCCATCCCCACAGCAACGCCCAGGCGTATTTCTGGGAAGCGGTCTCACGCATCGCGGCCGGGGACATCGAAGGCGGGAAGGCCCTCCTCGAAAAGGCCGCGGACAACGACCCACGATGGCTTCGGGTATGGGACAAGCTCCCTTCCATCGGACTCGCACTCCCTCCGGCCGAAACGTGACCTCGGCTCGGCCCCGCGGACCCGTGCGGCGCGCGGGTCAACTCTGGCGTTCGACGGGGCCCAGTGGGTCACCGTCGGGGAGAATGGGATGATCCTGACCAGTCCCGATGGAGTGAACTGGCCTCCCCAGTCGGCTACACCCCCGAGTGGCTGTACGGGGTGGTTGTCGGATGAGACCGGGTTGATCGGCATCAGCAACTGACGCAGGTCGGGGGTGCGGCCTCTCCACGGACGGTGGACCATTGCTTCCCGTTTCGAACCTCTGCAGTTGGTTGTTCGGGCAGGTTGGAGGTGGTGGGGGGTGCGGTCCCTATGCGGACTGGGCGCCGATCCGTTTGCCGATCCAGGCGGCGACACGGACGATGGTGTCTTCGTCGCCGGGTCCTGCAGCGACATCCAGGATGACCTGAGCAGAGGCTTCACCATCAGTGTCGCCTGGTGGTGGTGTCCAGACCGAGCCGTTGCGGAGAAGGAACTCGACCATCGCCACGAACCCTGCCCGCTTGTTCCCATCAACCAGCGGGTGGTTCTTGACGAGACGCACGCACAGTACGGCGGCCTTGGTGGCGAGATCGGGATACACCTCTACATCACCGAAGCCGGCTGCGGGTGCCGCCAGCGCCGATTCGGCCAACTCGAGTCGTGATTCGGCTGCGATCTCCTCGGCGGGGCGTCGGAGGACCTCCTCGCAGATGACGAGGTAGTCGGCGAGGGTGAGGTAGCGGGTCACTCGGCGAGACGCTCGAGCACCCTTTGGTTTTGGGCTATGATCGAGCGGACCCGGTCCCGGAAGTCGGCGTCGTTGCGTTTGGCGGCGATCCGGTCCCCGATGGCCTGGCGGATCTCCTCGGCGATCGAGGTGCCGTCGGCGGCGGCGACCGCTTCGAGGTCGGCGGCCACATCGGCGGGGAGTCGGACAGTGAATGCACGCTGTTCCATACCCGGCATGATATCACACGACTGTGCATCTTGCATCATGCCACCGCGGTACATAGAGCGGTGTCGCCCGGATTCCCTACGAAGTCAAAGTGTTCGGGTGCCGCGACAACGGATCGTCGTACCAGATGTCAGGTATCATTTTTCGGGGGCGCCCGCTACGTGGCAGTCGGTAGTGAGGATTCCGCCCAAGGGCTGGTGGCCGCCGTCTGGACCCCCGCAGACGGACAGACATGGCACCGCTTGGCACACGATGAGGGCGTATTCGGTGGGGATTCCGTGCTCACTGCACGAATGACGGGTGTGACCGATGGAGATGCCGGGTGCATCGCCGTCGGCGAGTCCTTCGGCCCTGTCCATCAGTCGGAAACCGACACACCGCACCACCAATCGGTCATCTGGGTCGGAGAAGCCTCCCCATAGAGAGCAGCCTTCCCAGTGCCCGCTCATGGTCCGGTTGTCGTTCCGGGTCCCCAGGTTGTGATGATGGCCTCTCCCGGGAAGGCTGAAGGCCACGGCGGTGTTTCTATCCCGTATCAAGTCGAGTAGGTGGATTGGCAGCTGGCTGACCGCGACGCGGCGTGGGACGGACTTCGCTTACGAGAGTTCCGCTGACGGCACGCCTTTTCATGAGCCGCATCGGAAACGACGTCCAGTAGTCCTCGGCATGCTCCACGCTGTCCCACTCATAGACACCCTTGAATGATCCGGACGTGCACCCCAGCATCCACGTCTTGGACCGAAACCCCGACTGAGCCGCGATCAGAGGCATCGGGATTCGGGAGAGCCACCTATTGATGTCCGGTGAGAACCTGGTGAACTCGAAGTCCACTTCGAATATCGCTCCGGGACGGTCGGGTTGGGCATCTGCCGGATCCACGACCATCTTTCGAAACACCTGATAGTTCTCTCGCTCCCCGGAGATCACATCACCGATCACGTCGTTTGGGAAGTGAACTCGTCGGCTCAGACGTAGCCAAGTGGCACGGGCCAGCAACACGGGCGGAAATTGATGGAACCGGGGCATATGGACTCCAGACACGGGAGACCCCTGATGGGTGGCCGTACCCAAGATCTCGTGCCGGTGATCATCATGTCCTGGCTTCGGGAACGGCGCCAGGGGCGAACAGCCACTTGTGGCCGTCCAGGTCACGAGGAGAAGGTCAGGTCTCCGAACCCCTGCGCCCCCAGAGGGGTGTGCTTCATCGGCGCCAGCCCAGGGTGGGCGAGTGTCATCTCGCCTGAACCGTTGAGTTGGCCCGAAGACCGATGGTCCGCCCCCGGCCCGCGCTCCCTACACCCTCCCACCTGCCTGAACCTCAAAGGGAGGCGGTTCGCAGTCTTGAGATCATGATTGCATGAGGTCGTGATGTCGGGTATGGTGTGATCATGAAGAAGCAGACCACCGTCCGGCTCCCCGACGATCTCGCCGACACCGCTGAGGCCGTCGCCCGGATCCGGGGCACCAGCCTCAACCAGCTCATCGTCGACGCCCTGAGCGCCGAGATCGAACGAGCCCGGGCCGATGACGGCTTCACCGAACGGGCCCGCCGGTTGATCGAGCGTGACAAGGAGCTCCTCGAGCGGCTCGCCCAGTGACCCGCTACCTCACTCTCGCCGAATACCTGCGCATCGCCGAGCTGGTCACTGGCGTCCCCGCAGAGCCCCTCGCTGCGGTGTCCCGCACCGACCTCGCCGACTCCGCACTCCACGCACCCTCCGCCGAGTTCGGCGGCCACGAGTTCTACCCCGACCTGTACGACAAGGCGGCCGTGCTCGTCTCCCGGCTCGCCCACAACCACCCCCTCGTCGATGGGAACAAGCGGGCCGCCTGGGTCGCCATGCGGATGTTCATCGACCTCAACGGCGGCACATGGGCACCCGAGCCACCCGACATCGACCAGGCGGAGCAAGCGATGCTCGCCATCGCCTCCGGCAAGGTAGATGAGGCTTGGACCGCCGACTGGCTCAGAGAACGGGTGGCCTTCTCCTGAGCCCCACCCAACCCGCACCCCCCACACCCCCCGACCAGGGCAAACGACAACCTGCAGCGGTTTCATGCACCGCGGTGTCATGATGCAAGATACATAGTCGTGTGATATCGTGCCCGGTATGGAACAGCGTGCATTCACCGTCCGACTCGCCGCCGATGTGGCCGCCGACCTCGAAGCCGTCGCCGCCGCCGACGGCACCTCGATCGCTGAGGAGATCCGCCAGGCCATCGGGGACCGGATCGCCGCCAAACGCAACGACGCCGACTTCCGGGACCGGGTCCG
>JABMPV010000387.1 GCA_013202595.1 bacterium | reverse complement strand
GGCATGGGTGGCCGCAGGCTCACGGGAGATGGGCACGTAGACGAACTGCTCGTAGTTGACGAACTGAGATGGGTAGTTGCGCGACCCCTCGATGATGAGTGACCCCTCTGCGGCCGTGGTCAGCACGAACTCGGCCGCCTGCACCTCGTCGGGGGCGAAGTAGTACTGCTGGTCCTTTCCGAAGTAGGCGAATCCGAAGCCCGCCACCACGACAAGGAACAAGGCGGTCACGGCCATGAGCGTCCTGCGACCCCGGCCCTCGCTTCGCGCCGGATACCACAGGTGGGCGGCGAGGAACGTCGCAAACGGGAGCGAGAAGAGGTACACCCGGAAGACCGCCTCACCGTCGTACGACCCGCCCACCACCAGTGTCACCGGAACCACCAGAAGGACGAAGGGTCGCAGGTCGAGCGTGCCGTGCCGCAGCCACCTGACGGCGCCGGCGATCGCCAGCACCACGATGAGGGCGACGAGGGATCTGCCCGCCCAGGCGACCAACACCTGGCCGGTGCTCGCAGCCGAGAGGTCGATGAACGTCCCGCCGATGTTGCCCGCCACAGATCCGGTGTCCTCCACCGTCGATGCGAACTGCCTGGTGATGAACGGCGCCGCCCCCGTCAGCATCCACCCAACCGTCAGCACTCCGAACACGACGGCCATCACCTTGGATCGGGAGACACCGAGGATCGCGAGCCCGGCGACAGCAGCCGTCAACATCAGCGGCGTCAGAGGATGGCTGGTGATGATCGCCAGCAGGATGACGAAGATGATGGCGGCCAGGATGTTGGTCTGATCGTCCTCCCAGGGCCCGCCGGGCGTCCTGCCGTCACCTTCGGAGGGAGCGTTCCCTTCGGCAACCCCGGTGCCGTGTTCGATCGAATCGACGGTGGTCACAGTGCCCTGCCGCTCGACGAGGCGGCGTACATGAGCACCCCCGAGCACCCGCAGACGGAACCAATCGGTCCAGCGTTTCAGCAACCGCGGCGGACGCTTCGAGTACCACCGTAAGAGGACGCCGATAGCCACCAGATAGAGGAAGAAGGCAAACGCCTGCGGGGCGAAGTAGTCCTGACCCACCCAATTCGCCGTCAGGAACAGCCAGGTCGCCGACCACACCACCCGCGGATCGGGGCTCAGGCTCCGGTAGACCACCACGAGGGCACCGACGAAGAGCACATTGAAGACCGTCGACGACCATGCAGCGAACGAGGCGGCGCTCTCGAATCCGCCGAGTTCTGTGAAGAGTGCAGACAGGCCGAAGAACGACGGCCAGTTGTGATAGACGTCGAGCAGGGCGATGTCGGTGTCGATCGTCCCCGTCCTCTGGATGAAATCGACGACTCCGACGTGCTTCCAGGCCCACGAATACCGGGCTGCGTCGTACATCAGCGCAATCGAGGCGTGGAAGAAGACGATCAGCACGGCGAAGTGGATGGCGATCACGAACCCACGGTCACGACGGTGCACGGCGGCGACGAAACTGGCAGTGAGTACCGCAACGGCGAGGAAGCCGGACGGAGGCATCACTGAGAGCAGGCCGAGGTCGCTCATCTTCCCTGGATCGACGCCGGGAATGGAGATCGCCCACAGGAAGATCGCCAGTGCCACCAGCCCGAATCTGGACGCGAGCGAGCGTGCGGCACCCCCGATCGAGCGGGGAGCCCGGCTATCGGGTGCGGACGGCGTCATCGAAGAGCCCGCGTCGAGACGAACGGTCATGACAGTTGGATCGGCCCGATTGGCGGCCGACCGAAGCGAGATCACACGACCTCGAGGACGTGGTGGACGTTCCTCGTGGTCCAGAGCCACTTACCGCGGTACCGCTCGGACTTGCGGAGATTGGAGGCCACGTGGTGGATCCAGGTGAGCAGCACCAGCGACCGCCACGAGATCGAGTCGCGGGGATCCCTCCCGGCGATCATCGCCAGCACATTGCCCTCGGCCTCGGTCCAGTCAGGCATGTCGAGCGCATCGGCCACAACGGTGCCGAGTTCGGTGGAGCGCCGCAGCGAGCGAGTGGTGAGGATCAGATGGGCCATGTCGAGATCGGGGAGGCTCGACCGGTCGAGACCGCCCCAGTCCACGACGCCGGATACCTCGGCGCCGCCTCCGATGAGCAGGTTGCCCAGCCAGAAGTCACCGTGCACCCAACTCGTGGTCACGGTGCGATCCGCCAGGTCGGCATAGCGGCGATCCCGCAGCCGATCGAGCGAGCCGGCATGGCGCCTTGGCAGCGGGACTCCCCCGGTGCGGGCGAGGACACCGATCGGATCGTCGACCAGCTTCACCATCTCCGCAGGAGTCAGTTCGGTCTCCTGCGACGTCCTGTGATGCAGACCGGATGCAACCCTGGCGGCCCGCACCATCACGAGATCGAGATCGAGGCCCAACTCGGTCGCAGTACGGCCGTCGACGCCGTCGAGATGCGACTGGGCCGTGTAGACCAGGCCGTCGACATCACCACACACCAGCAATCGCGGAATCGCCACCGGCCAGCCGTCGAGACGGGAGTTCCTCGCGACGGCCTCGAGGGCATCGGCCTCACCGAGCAGGCTCTCCGACGCCGTAGGGGTCTTGGCGAGTTTGAGGATTGCGGTCGACTCGGCAGGCGATGGGCCGACGGTCACAGCCGCCAGATCCAACTCCGTGGCGGGGCGACCCACGACCTCGAGATGCCCATGATCCTGGCGCACGCGGTCGATGGCGGCCTCGAGGCGGTCGTCCATGGGCGCCTCGGTCAGCCGGGACCCCAGGATCGCCTTGGCCAGTCTCAGAGTGAAGGTGCCGGCTGAAGAGTCGAGAAACTGCGGCAGCCACACCAGGCGCATCTCTGTCACCAGCAGGACGGCGGCGATCGTGGTGGTCGACACGAGCCACGCCCAGCCCACGCCGGCGATCCCCAACGGACCGGTGAGCACGATGCTGAGGGTCAGCACCATCGTCCCGAGGATGCCGTACATCACACCCATGGCCAGCAGCCTGCGCTCCACCCTGGCGACCGATGCATACAGGGAGATCACGATGTTGGGCAGGGCCGACGCGACCAGGAGGCGCAGCACCGTTGTGCCCTCCCTGGAGTAGTCGGCCCCGAACACCCCCAGGATCAGCGGAGCGAACAGGAACAGGCCTGCGGCGAGCGGGACGATCAGCCACGAGGTCTGCACCAGCACCTTGCGGCTGTAGGAACGCAGCTTGGCCGGATCGAGCGCCGCCTCAGCGATCAAGGACATGCCGGTCGATCGGCTCACGAGGAACAACGTGTAGGCGATGGTCCATGCCAGGAAGAAGTAGGCATTGGCCTCCGCACCGACCAATGCGATGACGACCACCGGCAACAGGTCGATGGTGGCCATCCAGCCGAGGGACGCCATGAAGTCGGCAGCCGCGAACCGGGCGATCACCCCTGCATCGAAGGTGTGAGGACGATGCCTGGTGGCCTCCACGTGAGCGGGGACCGCTCTGCGGAAGAGCAGGCGGTTGACCACCAGCAGCAAGGCGAACAGCGGAACCGTCCACGATGCGAAGATGCCGATGCGCGGTGCAATGGCCACGAACACAATCAGCAGCGCGATCTTGGCCAGGCCGAAGATGAGGTTCTCGATCGGCACCCATGTCGAGCGACGCAGCCCGGTGAGTGCTGCGTCCTGCAGCACGAAGACCGACCAGGCCATGGTCGCAAGCACGAATCCGACGACGAGCCCCGTGCTCGACTCGATGACGGACAGGTCCGGCGCCCACCACGACAGCCCGAGAATGAAGACCACAGCGGCGATACCCGACATCGAGGCGGCGAATGCATACGAGCCCAGCACCAGCCGGCGGGTTGCGGGGCCTGCGCCCGGGACGAACCGGTTGAGAGCGTTACTCAGGTTGAGTTGGGCCATCTTTGCGAGAAACATCATTGCCGAGATCAGCGCTGCGTTGACCCCGACGTCCTCCGCCGAGTACATCCGGGCAGCGACGAGCCAGTACAGCGCTCCGATGCCGGCCGTGCCCATCGTGTTGACGGCGAGTGCGTACCCATTGCGCAGAAGCGGTGAAGACAGGTGCTCTGTGACCCGACGCATGTCCATCACTGCTCCTGCCAGACGCGGATGAAGTCGATCTCGAACGTCGCCGGAAACCGTGTCGTCCGATCGGGGCTCCCCACCCAGTCACCGCCAACGGCGAGGTTCGCCACCAGATACATCGGCTCGTCGGGGATCGCGGTGCCGTCGTAGGCCCATGCCTCGATGCCGTCGAGATACCAGACCAGTTCGTCCTCGGCCCACAGCAGCCCAAACGTGTGCCATCCGGCCGAGAGGTCGTCGGTGGCCATCGACTCTCCCGAATCGATCCGATCACCGTCGTCCAGGAAGTGGACGTGCATCGACAGCCTCGACGCGTGACCGCCGGGCACCTCCATCACATCGATCTCGGGCCGCGACTCCCGATCGGCCGGAAGCATCCAGAAGGCCGGCCACAGTCCCGTGCCATCAGGAATCATCGCCGACATCTCGACGTAGCCATACGTGAAGGTGAAGCCGGCCGGAACGTCGCCCTCATAGTCGCCGGGGCCGGTCGACACCATGCCGGAGGAATACGGGAACACCTCGCCGTCCCGCGTCACGACATCTTCAGCCACCGCGGTCAGCCTCAGCATGCCGTCCTCGACGGAGACGTTGTCGGGCTGATACCACTCCAACTCGTTGTTGCTCGCGATGGTGCAGCCACCGTCGTCCCACCAGAAGCACGTCGCCCACGACTCCGAATCGAGACGATCGTCGTCGAACCCATCGAAGAAGACCTGACTCCATCCACCCGTGGTGAGGGGGTGTGGCCTCGCCTCTTCGCCATTCACCACGAATGCGGCACCGACGCCGAGGCCGGCAGCTGCGAGCGCGGCGAGAACCAGCGTGATTCGCGTGCCCTTCATGGGCCTACGCATCCTTGAACCCGATCATCCGCTTGACGGTGCCACGCAGGGCGGCGTCCATCCGGGTGAGGGGCATCCGCTCGACGATGTACTCGGCGTATGGCACCGGGGTGGCGCCCATCTTCTGCTTGTACCTGGCCAGGGACGAACCCTCTGACGACTCGCCCATGTGATACGTCAGACAGCCAGATGCGCAGGCATCCTCGATGGCAGTCCAGTGGAGCAGGTCGTTGGCATTGGTGGTGCCCCCGACCTCGACATCCATGACACCGCGCGTGTAGTGGGCATTGGCTCCCATGAGCACCAGCACAGCGGCAGCCGGCCGGTCCTCGTGAAAGGCCACATAGAGCCCGAATGCGTCTCCGAGGCGCTCGCTCAACATGGCGAACTTCTCAAGAGGGTCACGTCTCTTCCCGCGATAGCGAGCAAGCCATCGCGGCTCACTCTGGCGTTCGGCCCACCTGTCGAACGACTGCAACAGCATGTCGTAGAAGACCGGCAGCAGGTCGCCGTCGGTATCGCGTCGGACCTCGACTCCGAGTTTGCGGGCCCGGCGCACACCTCTGCGCCCCTGCGAGGTCGTCTGGTCACTCCACACGGCCTCGGAGCCCCCAGCGAGATCGATCACATGAGCCAGCCTTTTGCGCTCGATCAGCCCTTCGGGATGATCGGCGAGATCCCACACGTCGGCCTGCAGTGGATTGACCCTCATGGTGGTGCGCAGAGCCGGCAGTGTCGCGAGGTCGGCGAAGACCCCGGTCACATCGACCCGGGTCGGCCCGCCGGGAGCCAGGAGCCCACCGAATCCCCAACCCTCTCCGAACGACGATCGGGTCGCCCGCCGACCCCCGAAGCGCCGCCTGGCCATCGGCAGGATCAGATCCCTTCCGTCGGCCGCCCGGTACCACCGGGTGGCGTTGACGACGTCGCCCAGGGCAACCATGGCATCCATCCACTCCGGAGTCTGTGAGACGAGTGCATACGGGTCCGAGGCAGCCACCAGGTCCCAGAGATCGCGCGGTGCTGGGGCGCCCATGAAGACGGCGGCGTCGGTTGGCCTCAGCGGGATGGGGTGGCGGGTGATTCCCATCATGCGATCGATCGCCGTCATGCCGGCACCGCCGTCCCGGTCCGCCGGGTCGCGTGCATCGCCCTGCGATACGAACGCCAACCCCATGCCTTCAGCGAACGTGTCGATGGAGCCACTCTGAGGCCCTCGCCCGACAGCAGCCGTGCGAAGCCATCGATGTCCGTGTCGGCATCGACGATGACCCTCGCGAGAGAGAGGAGATCGTCGTCACGAGAACTCATTGCGTGCTTGACGCCACACGCCGAGATGAACCCCATGGCAGCCACCTCCCTGCGGAGGGCGGGCGTGCTGTACCCGTGGGGGTATGCGCATGTGGCCGCCTCACGGCCCGTGTGCATCTCGATGAGGAACCGGCACCTGGCGAGGTCCTCGACTGCCTCGGCAGTGGGCAGCGTGTCGAATTGCCGATGAGTGTCGCCATGGGCACCCAGTTCCACTCCGGCTTCGGCGACGGTGCGAACATCGTCCCAGCCCAGCATTGGTCGGTCGCCCTCGCCCTCTGCCTCCAACCAGCGGCCCGTGTCACCCATGTACCCGGTGGTGAGATAGAGCGTGGACTCGACTCCGTGAGCCTTCATGATCGGCAGAGCATCCGAGCGGAAGTCTGCGAAGCCGTCATCGAAGGTGATCACAACGGACCGCTCGGCGATGTCGCGCTCGCCGGCGACCCAGGCCGAATACTCCGAGACGGTCAGCGTCTCGTAGCCCTCCGATGAGAGATGTGTCATCTGCTCGGCGAAGCGGTCGGGGGTGACCGTCCAGCGCCGGAACCCGGGCGAGGCCTGATCGGAGACACTGTGATAGAGGAGGATCGGCACGGCGCGAGACATCAGATGGCCTCCCCGTCCGGAGAGGTCGTGCCGCTCCGCCGCACCTCGGCCATCGAACGGAGATAGGCCCATGGCCCGGCCAGCATCCCGAGCAACTCGCGACGGCGGAGGCGGGACGGGAAATCGGCGTCCTGGCGGATGTTCTTCTCAGAGGAACTCGAGACGGCGTAGCGGATACCCCCCGGCATCCGCTTGATGAGATCGAACATGCGCGAGGGCCGCGCGATCAGCGCACCCGTCAAGTAGGCGGTGAGACCCGCCCCGTATCCGAACACCTGGCGCGCCAGCGTGTCCTCATCCCTGCGGTGCTCGTGATGCACGATCGCAGCGGGTTCGTATACCAGCCGATGGCCGGCCGACACCACGGCGAGGAACGCAGCGAGGTCGTCGCCGCCGAATGCGCGGCTTCCCGCACCCAGAGCGGGATCGAACATCCCGATCTCCCGCAGCGCATCGGCGCGGAACGCCATGTTGGCCCCCGATCCGAACCGACCTGCGGTGTAGGGATACAGAGGATCGTCCGG